>JASFPU010000241.1:0-5500 GCA_050115855.1 Holophagae bacterium | reverse complement strand
CCCGCACGATGGCGAACATCGGTGCGCGTGTCGGCGGTCGATAGGTCAGATCGATCGCGGGCACGACGGGCCACAGGCGGTCGACCGTCGGTCCGAGATACCACTCGGCCGCCGACGGGTCGAGAATCGCCGCGGGCCGACCGACGCCTCCGGGGCCGAGCGCCGCGGCCGACCCCGCGGCGACCGACGCGACCGGCCGCGGTCGGTTGAACGCCCACCGGGCACCGAACGCCACCAGAGCGACCACCACCGACGCCGCCGCGAACCGTCGCACCGGCCGGCCGCGGATGAGCGCGGCGGCGCGCGCGCCGGCACGCGCCAGCCGACCGAGGCCGGCTGCGCGGTCGAGCTGCCCGCGCACCAGACGCCGCACGGCGCGGCGGCCGAGCGCGACCCCCCGGCGCAGTTCGCGGTCCGTCCGGGCGTCCCCACGCGCCATGAGCAGCTGGAGCCGCCGGCTGTCGACAATGACCTGCGGCACGAGCTCGTCGCTCGTCGGCAGCCGCCGTCGACGAGTCGTCTCGGGACCGGTCAGCAGCTCGTCGAGCGTGGCTGCGGTTCGAACCCGCAGGCCGTGCGCCAGCAGGTCGACGCGAGGCGTCGCCCCGAGCGCCACGGCGACGGTCAAGCCGCGCCGGCGAACCGTCAGACTGGGTGCGGGCAGGTCGATCGCCGACGTCGCCAGTCGCGAGTTGACCCGCACCTCGAGCACCGCGTCGTCCGATCCGAGTCGTTTGAGGTGCCGGGCGTTCCGTCGGACCGCGAGCCACACGCGGTGCGCCGGGTCGTCGGAACCCGCCGTGCGCCCGAGCTCGACCTCGGTTCCGCGTGGCAGCGCGGCGGCCGACCGTTCGACCCGCTCGAGGTCGCCGCTGAACCGCACCTGCCACGGCGGCCCGCCGACCGGCGCCGACCGCACGACGACCCGGTCGGGATCGAAGCGGAGAATCGACCAGAAGCCGATCCCGAAGCGGCCGGCGCGGTCCCGCTGATCCCGTTTCGATGTCGCGTACAGCGTGAACAGGTAGCGCCGGGCGTGGTCATAGGTCATGCCGCAGCCGTCGTCGCGAACCCGGATGACGTCGCGGCCACCATGCCGCTCGACCGTGATCTCGACCCTTTCGGCACCGGCGTCGCGGGCGTTCTGAAGCAGCTCGCGAACGAACACCCAGTCGTCGCCGGCGTAGCGACGCGCCTCTCGGAACGCGCGCCGTCGAAAATCCGTCGCGCCGGTCACACGCCCAGTCTACGCGTCGCGACGCGCGCCACGGACCCGCCGGTCAGGCGTCAGTAGATCGGGTCGGCCTCGAGCCAGTACATGGCCCGTCCGGGCTCGAGGTCCTGATTGGTCTCCTCGACCCAGGATGCGGTCTGTTGGCCGCAGCTCGGGCAGGCGTACTCCTCGCCCAGCATGGTGGCATCGGTGTGCTCCGAGGACCAGTCCGAGATCGCTCCACAATAGGTGCACCGAATGGGATCGGGTCGTTGCATCGGTCATCCCTCCCTGAACAACACGGCGCACGCTATCCCACTCGTGGGACTGAAGAAAAGGGACGGTGCGGCACGATGTGACGCGGTGCGCCGTGAATGAACACTCACTCACCGACCTGGCTCGCCTGCAGCTGGATGCTGGATGCGCGATCGAATCACTCGCGATCCCGATCCCGACGAACCACACACCGGTGACCGCGCGTTCTCCGGCGACGATGCTTCACGAGTCAGGGCGTCCGCGTCAGAGCAGCGCCTCGTCGCTCTCGGCGTCGCTCGACACGACGCTGCGGAACAGCGCCTTGACGATGTCGATGTTGTTCGACAGCAGATCGAAGAAGTCCTCGGCCTCGATCGTCAGCAGTCGGACATCGGTTTCGGCGATCGCGTCACCCGATCGTGGCCGGCCACTCAGAATGTCGAGCACTCCGAATCGTCCACTGGGACCGACGACGGTTCCACCGTCGGCATCATCGCCGAGCCGCACCCGGCCTTCGACGACGCAGAAGATGACGTCGGGAGCCTCCCCCCTGCGGAACACCACCTCGCCACGGGACAGCTGGCTCTCGCTGGCGATCGCGGCGAGTCGGAGGACCTGCTCGGCGTTGCAGTGTGCGAACAGGTCGACGCCCTGCAGGAAGACCATCATCTCGATGTTTGCCATGGCTGCCATGCGACTCGTCTCCCCCCTCCCGATCACGCCCTTCCCCGGCGCCACCGTGCCGGCCCGGGCTGCCACCCACTGCGCCGTCTCCCGAACCAGCGGCTCGCCGGAGGACTCCGCCAACCGTCGGACCAGCGGGTACAGCGATTCGACCTCCTTGGACCAGACCGCGTGCAGTGCGGCGAGGATGATGCCGCGCGCCGCCGGATCCGCCTCGGCGTCGGTCTGGATGAGTCGGTCCAACGTCTCTTCGGGCGACTCCATCAGGACATTGAAGTAGATCCGTGCCCGTCGCAGCTTCTCCTCGGGCGGCGCGTCGTCGATGACCGCGAACACGTCACGGCGCAGCGCACCGGTCAGCGTGTTGTCGAGGTACTCGAGAGCGCGCGCCCGCAGGTTCGGTTGTCGACTCATCAGGCTGCGACGTGCGGCCCGCACGTCGTCCGGTCGCTCGACGAGCTCGAGCAGTCCGAAGATGTTCTCGACCAGCGTGTTCATGCGCTGGGCGAGCAGCTGCTGCGGCAGCGTCGGCACCCGGTCGGTCTTCTGCCAGATCGCGAACGGCCCTTCCAAGTGGGCCTCGTGCATCGACGAGATCGCCCACAGATCCGCCAGGCACCGCAGGTACCGGGTTGCCTCCGTGCGCACCTGATCCCGCACGACGCGGGTCGAGAACCGGACCTCGCTGAGGCGACCACGCATGAAGCACAGCGCCTCGATGATCTTGGTCCGCATCAGAGTGTCATGCGCGTCGAGGTGCTCCTCGAGGGCGTCGACCGCGCTCTGCGTTCCCAACAGCGCCAGGGTCTTGGGCACCGCCCGTCGCACCCAGATTTGCTCGTCGCTCGACGCCATGAACATCCTGAGCGGCTCGACCGCACCGTCGCCGATCGCGACCAGTGCTTCCCGTGCCTCGTGCTTGAGCCGGCGGTTGCCCATGAGCGACACCAGGGTCGGAACATACAGAGGATTGGCCCCGCTCCGGTCGAGACGTTGGTGGATCGACGTGACCGCCGTCCTGAGTACGTTGAGATCGCTGTCGAACAGCATCTGGATCATCGTCGGCTGGGCGATTGCGTCGTCGACCTCCCCCAACGCCCGAGCCGCTTCGACGCGCACCGCCGGGTCGGGGTCCGCAGCCATGTTCACCAGAGCCCGGTCGGCGGCATCGGCGAGCTCCCGATCGGCCGATCCCAGAAGACCCGCCACGGCGGTCGCGCGGAGGTCCGGATCGGGGTCGTCGAGGCGTTCCCGCATCACGGCCTCGGCTCGACCGCCGCGCAGCTTGGCCAGCGTCTTCATCGCGCGCGACCGCACGTCGGGATGGTCGTCGGACACCGCTCGTTCGACGAGGTCCGCCGCGTCCACCCGACCGGTGTCGGCGATCACACGGAGCGTCCTCGCCCGCACCTCGCTGTCGGCGTGGTACAGCAGCAGCGGCGGGACCAGATGCCCCCGTCCGTGGTTCGCCAGGAGCTCGATGCTGTGCAGCACATTTCTGGGGTCGGGGCTGCCCAGCCCTTCGACCAGCGTCGTGATCGTCGTCAGGTCGGTCGGGTCGATCGACGCGTCGGGCTGGATGATGCCCGCCTTGAGCCCCGAGCGGTACTCCCGAACGTACTCTCTCCGCACCCGACCGGTCAGAACGAGCCAGACGATCAGCACGACGAGCGTCAGCCACGACACGTAGCCCGGCGGCAGCAGAGCGAACGTCACCGGCAGGATCAACAGCGCCGCCATCCCCTTGGCGAAGCGTTGAACGAAGACGTCGATGAACGCCTTCGAGCGGATCCTGAGGTTGGACGGGATCGGCAGGAAGAGCAGCTCCCGGGTCGCCTGGTCCACCGAGTGGCGGAGGCTTCCCTCGGCGAGCATCAGCACCCAGACCAACGGGTAGACCGCGGTCGGTGCGGCGACCAGCGCGACCACGACGCCGGCCTGGGCCGCGCTCACCGCGGCCGGCAGCACCCGCATGCCCACCCCGACGCCGAGTGCGCGGTGGATCCGCTGCGTGAACACGAGCTGGAAGAGGAAGCCGACGACGCCCATCAGCACGAAGTACTTCCCGATCACCGAGGTTCGCAGGTCGAGCCGGTCCGCGGTCACCGCGTGCGCCGTGGCCTCCTCGACGTGCCAGTAGAACTGCCAGCCGACGAGCTGGCCGACCACCACCGTCGCCAACATGAGGCAGGTGATGAGCAGCAGCAAGCGGGAGCGGCGGATGATCTCGAAGCCGCCTCGCGCCTGGGTGACGCTCGCCCCGCGGCTGCTGGCCGGCGGCGGATGGGTGTTCGGCCGGTAACGTTCAATGAGCAGCACGAACACCAGCAGAACGAGCACCAACACGGCGCTCGCGAGCAGCGTCGCACGGGTGCCGGCGACACGGGTGACCGCGAACGCGACCACCCCGCCGGGGATCGCGCCGAGAAGACCTCCGGCACCGATGAACGCGAACAGGCGGCGCGCCTGTCGCGGGTCGAAGACATGGTTGGCGTAGGACCAGACCTGAGACACCGCGATGGCGAACGCCATCCCGAGCCAGATGTAGTACAGAACCACGACCCACGGTCGACCCAGTCCGTAAAGCGCGTAAAAGACCACGAAGCCCGCCGCGTGGAGGACCGTCAGACCGACCACGAGTGGTGCCTGGCGCATCCTGCCCGCGATGTGTGAGTACAGCATGAGCACCGGATACGAGACCACGGCGACCGCGAGGTAGACCCACGGCAGGTTCTCGGCGCCGATGACATCGATGAACGACGCCTGCCGCACCGATTTGCCGGCGAAGTGGACGGTGGTCAGAATCAGAAAGTAGAAAAAGAACAACCAGGCGAGGGCGCCCTCTCCCGGCCGGATTCCGAAAGCGGCACCGACCAGGTACTGACGCAGCCCGACGCTGTGCGCGCCGTCGGCCGGGCTCGCCGATGTCTCCGAGCTCGCTGTGTTCACCACGGACAAAATACCCCGTCGGGGCCGACGACACAACGGGCACGATCATCGTGTGCCGCGCGGCGTTCGCGACGCCCGGCACTCGGAACCGGATCGAGGGGCACGCCCGCTCGACACCGGACCTTCGTATCGGCCGCTTAGATTTCAGGCTCGAAGCTCGAATCAGAAATCTTAGTGTGTTTTCATCAGAATTCGTGAAAAAGGGCTTGACAGGCGACTCGGCACGCTCTATATTCGTCGCTAGCACTCGGCAGGTTCGAGTGCCAAATTCAAGCAACAACTCGAAAGGAGTCAGTGAGATGCAAATCAAACCCCTCGGTGATCGAGTCCTCGTCAAGCGGATCGAGCCGGCGGAAGAGGTCCGTGGTGGCATCATCATCCCGGACACCGCGAAAGAGA
>JASFPU010000240.1:0-5520 GCA_050115855.1 Holophagae bacterium | reverse complement strand
TGTTCAAACGCTCGGCGGCGGCCCCCGCGGCTGGTCGCCGGTGGCCGATTTGGAGCCTGCGGTGGCGCCGCACGGCGCCGTCGCCACCGGGCCCGACGACTCGGCGCTGCGGGCCGGGCAGGGCGACTTCGACGCGACCGGTCCGATTCAGTGCGCCGAGGCTCTCAGCCAGCCGATGACAGCCTGCGAAGCCGGGGTGGCTCGCGCCGGGGGCGGCTACGCGACGGTCGTGGTCACGAAGCCCGACGGCAGCACGCGCGCCCTCTTTTTCCGGATGAACCGGGCGATCGGCGCCGACACCAGCGAGGCCGACGGCTCCCACGAGTTCAGCGCGGCTCGGGACGGCGATCTGCACCTGATTCGGGTCGGGACCGAACGCTACGAGGTGCCGGACGCCTTCACTCTCGGCGGCTGACTGACACGGCTCGGTGCCCCTCCGGGAGGTCCGGACGGGCCGGAGTGACCGGGACAGTTGGCGTCTGCCCGGCCGGCTTTTTCGGTCCGGAGTCTGTTCCGGCGAGCCGAACCAGACCGACGGGGTCATCGTCTGAGGGAGCGGTGATGGCGAAGCCCGGGACCCGACCGGGCGATGCTCGGAACGACGGGCGTGTAAAAGATCGCAAAACCCGGTTCGAATGCGCGAACTCTCGAATCCTGGGACATACCTTGTGAAACGAGCTCCGGGCTCAGGAGGTAGCACATGAGATCGGCACTGGTCGTCGTGTCCGTTGTCGCGATCGTCGTCGTTGTCGCGGTGGTCCACCTCCAGGCGACCGTCGGTCTACCACCAGAGGCTTCGGGGCTCGAAGCTCCTGTCGAGCCGCTGTATCTGATCGGCGCCGCGCACATTTCCGGTTTCAACGACACGCAGTGGCGGACCAGCCTGGAGGTCTGCAACTTCAGCGGCGTCTCGAGGACGTTCGAGGTCGCGTTGCTCTTGCGCGACCAGAGCAATCCCGAACCCGACACCGTCGTGCTCGGCCTGGCGCCCGGTCGGTGTGTCAACTATCCGGACGCCGTGGTGTCGCTCTTCGGCTACGATGAAGCGGTCGGAACGATCCGGCTCACCGCGGACGGGGACGGCGTCGTGGCGGTCGCACGGACCTACAACGACACCCCGGACGGCACCTACGGCACGTCGCTCGGTGCCATTCCGGCGGGCCGCGCGGTCGGTGGTGGCGAAGTTGGCGTGCTGGTCCACTTGGCGCAGTCGGCGGCGGACGATGTCGGCTACCGCAGCAATCTCGACCTGGTCAACGTCGGCGACACGGAGATCGGCGTCGAGATCGAGCTGTACGGCGCGGCCGGCGATCACCTCGGCACGGTTTCAAAGACCCTCGGGCCGTCCGAGTACCGCCAGATCACGAGGGTCTTCCGACAGGTTATCGGTGGTGGGGTGGCGGACGGCTACGCGGTCGTCAGGACCGACACGGCAGACGGTGCGCTGCTCGCCGCGGCATCGCTGGTGGACAACGGGACCGGCGACACGACCACGATCGAGACCAACGGCGTACCGAGCTCCGAGCGCTGGCTCGAGCCGATCAACATGGGCCCTCGGGTCAACAGTGCGGGTGACGAGTGGTACCCGATCTTCGCTCGAGACGGGTCGTTCATGATCTTCGTTGCGTCGGGCCGCGGCGGTTACGGCAGCGGCGACCTGTACATCTCCCGATTCGTCGCCGACGAATGGACCTCGCCCGAGAACATGGGCACCAACGTCAACACCGCCGGCATGGACTCGGCGCCGTACCTCAGCGCCGACGACAGCACGCTGTACTTCACGAGTGAGTCGCGCCCCGGTGCCGGGACGGCCGACATCTACTCGTGCCCGCTCGACAATGGAGTCGCCGGTCCGCGAACCGCTCTTCCGTCGCCGATCAACGCGGGTTCCGTCGACTGCTGCCCGGTGCTGTCGCCCGACGGCAACACGATCTTCATCTGCTCGAACCGGTCGGGCGGCTACGGCAACCTCGACGTCTGGACGTCGGAACGGGTCGGCGGCCAGTGGCAGCCGATGGTCAACCTCGGCCCGGAGATCAACACCGAGTGGTTCGAGAGCCCGCGCTGGTTGTCCGACGACGGTCGGACTCTGATCATCGACTCGAATCGGCCGGGACGGATCGGCGGGTTCGATCTCTGGGCGATGACCAAGAACGGCGCCGAGTGGCTGGCGCCGGTCAACCTCGGCGGGCCGATCAACAGCCGGTCCGACGAGTGGGGCCCCGGATTCCTCGGCAATCAGGGGACCGTGGGCGGCCGGATCTGCTTCGGCTCCGGCCGATCTGGCGGCTCGGGCGGATGGGACCTGTGGTGCTCCGATCTCGGAGCGCCAGTGCTGTCCGCGGCGGTGACATCGGCGAACGGGCGACCTGCCCGTTTGCGGGCGGTCAGCGCGGCGGCGAACGTTTCAGTGGCCGAGAACGCCGCCGATCTGCCTGCGGGCAGTCGCTGCTGCTGCAGCGGTTTACGGTAGAGCTCGCGCCCCGCGACCAACGCGCGCACCGGAGATCGAGCGCGACAGCGAGCCGGTACCGGTTGGCCGGTGCGGCGCCGGATGAGGAGCGGGCACTGATATCAGACGAGGGGCTGAGGGCACATCGGTCGAAGCGACAGCCGGTGGACACCCTCTCTCGAGGGGGCGACGTCGTGATCGCGGGTGCGCCGTTCGGATTCCCCGGCCATCGTCGGCATCATGGCGAGCCGGCGGCGTCAGGACCCTGAGCGGGAAGATGTCCGAGCTGGGTCAGCATGGCGAGGTTGTCCCACTCGACCCACATCTCGGCGATCCTGCCGTCCTCGATCCGGAGGAAGGAGAGGAACGGGCCCTCGACCCGTTTCCCGGTCGCGGGGAACGGTCCCATCGGCCCCTGCTGCGTGCCGGCGTAGATCGCGTGCACAGCCACCAGGTCATCCTGCGCGATCAGGTGCTCGATCGTGATCACCGAGTCGGGCACCGTGGCGAAGTCACTCCTCAAGAACCTCTTCAAATCGTCGAGGCTGTGAACGGTCACCCCGGCCGTGGCGGCACAGTGACGCACGATGTCGGGGGCGATCAGTGAATCCAGCGCATCGAGATCGCGCCGGTTGATGGCGTCGATCATCTGCCGGACGAGCGCCGCGTTGGCGGTCTCCTGCGGCGTCAACTGGCCGGCGGCAAGCGCGCCCGACAGCATGATGGTGACCAGAAACAGCACGAAGATCTTGTGCATGGTCGACCTCCCGGTTCGTTGTTTCAGATTGTCGATGTGATCTCGATGGTACCTGAACCGTGGCTGGAGGTCACACAGTCGTGTCGGCGGAGTGGTTCACCGGTCGAAGACGCCGGCGTCGATCAGCTGCTGGAAGAAGTCGACCGCGGTCTCCTCGAGCGGGCGGTAGGTCAGCCCGAACTCGCGCGTGCCCTTGCTGTTGTCGGCCTTCCAGGGGAGGTTGACGTTGCGGGACACGACCTTGCGGGTCATGGCCTCGTTGACCATCGGCCCGACCAGCCAGAGCAGCCACTTGGGCAGTGTGCGAGTGGGGATTGGGTAGCGGTCGCCGAAGTGCCGGTGCAGCACGTCGGCGATCTCGGCGAGATCCGAGTCGTACCCGGAGATGATGTACCGGCCGTGCGCTTCGGGCGTGAACCCGGCACGGTAGTGAGCCTCGGCGAGGTCGCGCACATCGATCACGCCGAGCCCCATGCGCGGAACTCCGGTCCTCAACGTGCCGTCACCGAGCTGCCTCATGATGCTGAAGCTCTCCGAGGTTCCGTGGGGGGAGATACCCGGGCCGAGCACGAAGCTCGGGTTGACGGTGACCAGGTCCCATCGTTCCTGCGCTCCGGCGATGTCCCACGCCTCGCGCTCGGCCACGGTCTTGGAGTAGGAGTAGGGCTGGTGGTCGACCGACGACGTGGTGTTCCAGATCTCCTCGGTGAAGACGCCGTCCGGGGTGTCCTGGAGGTCGACGTTGTCGCCGTAGATCGCGGCGCAGCTCGAGGTGACGACGACGCGCTTGACCGACGGGGTCTCGTTCGCCTGCTCGAGGACATTGCGGGTGCCCAGCCTGGCCGGCTCGATGAGCTGCGTGACCGGGTCGTCGACGCTGGTCGAGAACGGCGACGCGGTGTGGAACACGAGCTCGCACCCGGCCATGGCATCGGCGTACGAGCCGGGTTCCATGAGGTCGGCCTGGAAGTACCGGATCTCGCCCGGCGCCCCGGCGGCGAGCTCGTTGAGGAAGCGGAGCTTGGACTCGTTGTCCGGGGCCCGCACCGCGGCGTGGACGGTGTGGCCCTTCTCGAGTAGGTTCCTGACGAGCTGGCCGGCGACGTAGCCGGTCGCTCCCGTGACCATGACGGGCGCCTTCGGATCGATGGTGGTCATGTGCTCGCTCCTTGCTGGATTCGGACGGGACCGGTTCGTTCCGGTGTGGAGGCGAGAAGGGTCGGACCACGTGAAACACGCAGCCCGATCGCGCCATTCCTCCACGGAGTGAGGCAGACCTCTCGCCGGGGATAGTGGAGCACCTCGCGGGAGGATGCCGCGTACAGAGCGGCGGATCACCGGTCCGACGAGGGCGCTCGGTCAGACGACGGTGGGGTGACGGTGTCGATGTGTCGTTCGGATAGAATCCCAGCCATGACGAAACACACGACAGCTCGGTTGGCTCTGGCCTGGACCGTCGCGCTGGTCGCCGCGGTCGGATCGCCGTTGGTCGGAACTGCCGACGACAGAACCGTTCTCCGCGACCGCATCGACCTGCTGGTGACGTCGCAGGAGGCCACGATCGATGGAGCTCCGATCGCCGCCGCCGTTCTGATCGACTCCCTGTACGCAATGCGGGCCTACAAGCCGGCGTGGAACGACCGGGACATGGTGCGGCAGCTCTTCGACCAGGTTCTGAGATCAGCGGAGCACGGGCTCGACCCGGAAGACTTCCACGCAGCGCAGCTGGGACGGCGCCTCAAGTCGGACCCGCGCGCTGCGGAACCGGTGTTCCGCGCCGACACAGAGATCCTGTGCACCGACGCGCTTGCCCGGCTCGCGGTCACGCTGCAGTTCGGTAAGCTCAACCCGACGGATCTGGACCCGGTGTGGAACTTCGGCCGCACGATCGTCCGGCAGGACCCGGTCACCTATCTGAACTCGGTCCTCGACAGCCGGAGCGTCGCCGACGCCCTGGCCGCGATGGGGCCGCAGAATCGGTTTTACCGCAGATTCCAGCAGGGCCTGAGCAGCTATCGATCGATCAAAGCCGCCGGCGGCTGGCCCACCGTGTCCGAGGGACCGGTTCTCCAGCTGGGTGATCGCGGGCCGCGGGTCGAGGAGCTGAGAAGGCGACTCTCGGCGACCGGCGACCTCGACGAATCGTTGCCCGCCGATCCCGCTGACTTCGGCCCGGGTCTCGAAGCCGCCGTCAGATCATTCCAGATACGGCACGGCATCGATCCCGACGGCAAGGTCGGACCGCGCACCGTGGAGGAGCTCAACGTCCCGGTCGAGGCGCGGATCGACCAGCTCAGAGCGAGCCTCGAAC
>JASFPU010000239.1:0-5535 GCA_050115855.1 Holophagae bacterium | reverse complement strand
CGACGACGCCATCGTCGTCCTCGAGAACATCTTTCGCCACCAGGAAGAGGGCGAGGAGCCGTTCTCGGCGGCGCACTCGGGCACGCGCGAGATCGCCCTCGCCGCGATGGCCTCGACGTTTTCGATCGCCGCGGTGTTCATCCCCGTCGCGTACATGAAGGGCATGATCGGCCAATTCTTGTTTGAGTTCGGCATCTCGGTGGCGGCGGCGATTCTGATCTCGCTCTTTGTCGCGCTCACCCTGACCCCCATGCTGTGCTCCAGAATCCTCAGGGTGCAGCCCAAGCACGGCCGGCTCTACGACATCCTCGAGCGGGGATTCAAGTCGCTCGAGCGGTCCTACGCCCACGCCCTCGACTGGGTGCTCAGGCACAAGGTCATCACCCTCGTCACCGCGACTGTCACGCTGCTCGCCAGCCTGTCGCTGGTGCCCTTCATCGGCGCCGAGTTCGCGCCCCCGGAGGACATGTCGGCCTTCATGATCCGGGTCGAGGCGCCGGTCGGCACGTCGCTTCCCGCCATGGACAGGAAACTGCAGGAGGTCGAGCGGGTCGTCCTCGGCCAGCCCGAGATGCGCTCCGGGTTTGCCGCCCTCGACATCGAGGAGCGGGGCCAGGTCAACTCGGGCATCATGTTCGTCCAGATGTCCAAGCCGGACCAGCGCGACACGACACAGCAAGAGGTCGTCCAGCGGCTGCGTCGCGAGCTCGGCAAGATCGAGGGCCTGCAGACCGCGGTCATCGAGTTCAGCTTCTACAACGTCGGCGGCGAGGGCGGCGAGAAGGCTCTCGCCTACTCGATCCGGGGACCGGACCTCAGCGAGCTCGACCGGATCGGTCGACGGGTCGTCGAACGGCTCGAAGCGACCACCGGCTTCGTCGATCTCGACCTCAACCTGGATCTCGAGCAGCCGCAGCTCTTCGTCACCGTCGACCGCGACCGAGCCGCCGACCTCGGGCTGGACGCGGCGACCGTCTACAACACGGTCTACGCCCTCATCGCCGGCCGCGAGGTCGGGTCGTTCACCGATCGCGGCAAACGGTACGACGTCCGCATCAAGGTCCTGCCGTCCCAGGCCCTGAAACCGGAGGACATCGGGAGGCTCGAGATCCGGACCCGGTCCGGCGACATGGTCCGCCTCGACTCGGTGGTCACGATCCGCCACGGCGTCGGCCCGATCAACATCAACCGCACCGACCGCGAACGCAGCGTCCTGCTCACGGCCAACCTCGAGGGCGTGCCGCTCAATCGCGCGCTGGAGACCGTCGACGGCATCCTCGCCGACGAGCTGCCCGACGGCTACCACGCCGAACCGACCGGCCAGGCCGAGGAGTTCGCCGAGTCCATGAACTCGCTGCTTTTCGCCCTCGGCCTCGCGGTGCTCATCGTCTACATGCTGCTCGCGAGCCAGTTCGACTCGCTCATCCACCCCTTCACCATCATGTTCGCGCTGCCGCCGGCGCTGGTCGGCGCGCTGCTCGCCCTGCTCGTCACCGGCTACACCATCAACATCATGTCGGTGATCGGCATCATTCTGCTGTTCGGCCTGGTGACCAAGAACTCGATCCTTCTGGTCGATCTGACGATCCAGAAGCAGGAGACCGGGCTCGACCGCGAGGACGCGCTCAAGCAGGCATGTCCGATCCGGTTGCGGCCGATTCTGATGACGGCCGTGTCGATGATCTTCGGGGTGCTGCCGGTCGCGCTCGCCCTCGGCGAGGGCGGCGAGGCGCGCGCTCCGATGGCGGTCGCCACGGCCGGCGGCATGATCACCTCGACCATCCTCACCCTGTTCATCGTACCCGCCGTCTACTCGTACACGGATCGGTTCGCCGCGCGGTTGCGCGGCCACGAGTCGCGATCACGGTCCGAGAGCATCGGCGAATCGTGACGGGGTTTTGCATCTTCGGACGTCGCGACCCACATTGGGGGCAGGAGAACCGGACGGTCCCGACGGACCGAGGAGGTCGTCATGGCGATCGAGGTCGAGCGCACCGTGGTCATCTGTCCGAGGTGCGGTGAGGAGTACGGGAGCTGGCGTGGCGTCGGCCTCGAGGTCCTCGGGCCCGACCCGTGCCCGAAGTGCGGCTTCACACCGAGCACTGACCCCAGACTCTACAGCGACGGACCGATTGAGCTCGAGCCGGACGACGATCGCTGACGGTTCCACCGACCGGCCGCGCGTGAGATCATCATCGCGTGCCGCCGACCGTACCCCGACCCCTCGAGCCGATCGTCCGCGAGTTCGCGGACATCGCCGGACACCTCTGGCAGCTCGGCTGGGCCGAGGCGAGCGCGGGGAACATCTCCGCGGAGGTGACGGACCGCATCAAGGTCGCCCCGTCGCGAAACCGGGAGAACCGGTCGCTTCCGGTGCCGGTGCCCGGCCTCGCGGGCCGACGATTCCTGGTCACGGCCACCGGCTCCCGGTTCCGCGAGGTCGCAACCGCTCCTGAAGACAAGATCTGTCTGATCGAGGTCGCGACCGATGGCGGCAGCATCTGGTGGAGTGGGCTGATCTGGCGCACGGGTGAGATCCGCCCGACCTCCGAGCTGTCGAGCCACCTCGAGATCTACGCCGCGCTGGCCGACATCGGTTCGCCCAGCCGCGCGATCCTCCACACCCACGCGACCCACCTCGCCGCACTGAGCCACCTCGAACGCTGCCGTGACGGGGACGAGCTCAACCGTCTCCTTTGGTCGACCCACCCCGAGGCCAAGATCTTCGCGCCGCGGGGCGCGACCGTGCTGCCCTACCAGCTGCCTGGCACGGCCGAGCTCGGCGCCGCCACGGCTCGGGCGGTCAGGGCAGGGGCCGACACGATTCTGTGGCGCTACCACGGCTGCATCGCCCACGCCCCCGACCCGGCCACCGCCTTCGACCGGATTCACGTCCTCGACAAGGCAGCGAAGATGGTGCTGATGTGCATGGCGTCGGGTGAGCCCTGGGAGGGCCTCGATGCGGTCCAGCTCGCCGAGCTCTTCGCCCGCTTCGGCAGCTGATTTGCCGAGATTCGACGTGCGATGAGCGATCAGCTCTCAGCTGCTTCGCGATATACGTCTTGCGCTCGCGATGGAGCTCACGGCTGACAGCTGATCGCTGACGGCTCGTCACGCCACGGCGAGCTGATCGGTGACGACCAGGCCGTCGCGGATCTCGACCACCCGGCCGGCGCGTCGAGCCAGGGTCGAGTCGTGGGTCACCACGACCAGCGTGCGCCCCTGACCCCAGAGCTCCGACAGCAGGCTCATGACGTCGGAGCCCGATCCCGTGTCCAGGTTGCCGGTCGGCTCGTCGGCGAGCACGATGTCGGGCTCCATGGCGAGAGCGCGAGCGATCGCGACGCGTTGCATCTGGCCACCGGACAGCTCGGTCGGCCGGTGCTCGACGCGGTCGCCGAGGCCGACCCGGTCGAGCTGCTCGGTCGCGCGGCGGCGGCGCTCGCGGCGACCGATTCCACCGAACAGCATCGGCATCTCGACGTTCTCCAGCGCGGTCAGCTGGGGTAGCAGGTTGAAGTTCTGAAACACGAATCCGACCCGACGGTTGCGCACGTCGGCCAGGTGGTCGCGGTCGAGCCCGGCCACCGCCTCGCCGCCGAGGCGATACGACCCGCCCGACGGCGTGTCGAGGCAGCCGAGCAGGTTGAGCAGGGTCGACTTGCCCGAGCCCGACGGACCGACGACCGCGACGAACTCTCCCTTGCCGACGACGAGGTCGACGCCGCGCAGCGCCTCCACCTTGATCTTGCCGGTGTCGTAGACCTTGGTGATCCCGGCCATCTCGATGATGTGCCCGTTGTCCGCCATACCGTTTCGCTTCTTCTTCAGTGGCCAGTTCATGTCCTACCTCGATCCCGATCTTGTTCCCGATCCCGTTCCCGAACGGGAACCCATCGGACACTGATCGACGACTTCACTCATACCGCAACGTCTCCGCCGGATCGACGCTCGCCGCCCGGCGTGCCGGGAAGTACCCGGCGAGGATGCCGATGAAGCCGAGCAGCATCGCGGTCGCCACGGCGATGTCGACCGACAGCGTCGGCTTGCCGAGAAACTCGATCGCACCGTTGCCCTCCACCGGCACCATCTGGAACAGCAGCACCAGGACGATCGCGACCACCAGGCCGAATGCGCCGCCGAGCAGGGTGTAGGTCATGCCCTGGAGAACGAACGGTCCCGTGATCCAGCTCCGATGCGCACCGAGCGCCATCTGAACACCGATCTCGCGGGTCTTCTCCTTGACCACGGCATACATGATGTTGGCGACGCCGATGCCCCCCACGAGCAGTGTCAACGCGCCGATCACACCGAGAAAGACCTGAAACCGGCGCATCTCGTCGGCCATCGTCTGGCCGCCCTCGGCGGTGTCCCACAGGTTGGTGACCTGCTCGTCGGTGGGATCGAAGCGGTACTTCGACGACATCGCCTGGGCGAACTCCTCGCGTGCCCGGGGCATGTCCTCCGGAGCGCCGACCTGAAACACCACGTTGTGAAGCCACTGTCGGCTCCACTGGGCGGCGTACGTCGTGATCGGGATGACCGCCCCGTTCTCGTCCGGCCCCTTGTAGGTGCCCATCTGGAGCTTCGGGTTGAGCACGCCGATCACCAGGTAGGGCACGTTCTGGACCTGGAGGATCTCGCCCACCGGATCGACATCGCCGAAGATGTCCTCCGCGAGTTGGTTACCGAGGAAGATCACGCGCCGCTTGTCGCGCTCGTCGTTGGCGTTGAAGAACCGGCCGCCCGCCTGGGCGTAGTGGTGGCGCATCTCGCCGTACTGCCAGCTGGCGCCGGTCACGCGCCCGGTGATCGTGGTCGTGCCCCAGGTCAGGGTGGTTTGCCAGGACGTCATCTCGCCGAGAACTCCGGTGGCGGTGGGCATCTTGGCCCGCAGGTAATCGAGGTCGTCGAGCCGCGCCCGGATCGGCCGGCCCTCCGGCAGGCCCTGCCAGACCTTTGAGGTCTCGCCCGACCACCAGACCGCGATGTTCTCGCCCATGCCGCGGTTCGCCTTGACCATCTGGTTGCGCAGCCCCTCGCCGAAGGCGAGCAGCATGAGGATCGCCACCGTGCCCCAGGCGATGGCCGCGACGGTGAGAATCGCGCGCTTACGCTGCAGCGACGACGCCTTGAGGAACAGCTGCGTGATGACCAGTGCGGTCCTACCCATCCGCTCCTCCTCCTGACCCGAGATCTGTGATTCGAGTGGATGAGATCGGCCGAGATCTCGATGCTCTGGTGCGTACGAAAAGCGGAGGCGTACTGGTTGTACGTCGAGCATTTTCGCACGCGCCAGAGCGCGAGAGATCGGCCGAGATCGCCGGCGAGAATCGCAGATCTCGGGTCATAGCTTCATCGCGACGACGGGGTCGAGGCGGGAGGCGTCGCGGGCCGGGAAGTACCCGGCAAGGAAGCCGACCAGACCGAGCACACCGGCGGTGAGCAGTGCGATCTGGGGTGACAGCACCGGAGTGCCGATGGCGTCCTCCGCCGGCGAGCCCGCGACCGCCGCACAGAACATCCAGGTCAGTG
>JASFPU010000238.1:0-5539 GCA_050115855.1 Holophagae bacterium | reverse complement strand
CAACAGCCACCGGCCGCGTCCGCCGAGGCCCTTCCTGCCGGTGATGATAAAGATGCCGGTACAGGCGAGCACGATCAGACCGGCCGCGTACAGGTCGGCGAACCAGGTCCAGAACCCCTTGCCGTGATTGAGGTGGAGGTAGTTGACCTCGAAAAACGCGAACCGCCGCCGGGCGTGCTCGTCGACCACATCGCCCGACGACAGAGAGACGGTCAGCGTCCGCCCGGCGAGGAAGATCTTGAGCTGGTCGGGACCCATGCGGACCACCGACTCCGGTGTCTCGGTGATCTGCATCCGTTGGAGCACGGCCGCCGCGATCACGTCGTTGCCGCCGGTCGGCAGCTCACCCAACGTCACGCTCTCGGTGCGGATGACGTAGTTCGGGTTCCAGTCCTCGATGTGGTTCACCGCGATGCCGGAGATCGCGTAGATCACGGTCAGACCCGCGAAGAAGTAGCCGACATCGCGGTGGGTCGCGATGATCAGCTTGCGCCACTTCATCTGCTCGCGAGCTTCAGCTGTAGATGATCGCGCCCGTGCCGTGGATCAGGAACACGCGGTTGTCCTGTACCGGAGCGTCGCACCCCGCGCCTTCGCCGCTGCCGTCGCGGGCGCCTTCCTTGTCGCACGACTCGCCCTCGGCGTTCTTCTGCTCGGCGGCCTGCTGCGCGGCCCGCGCTTCGACCTGCTCGGGGCTGAGCGTGATCGCGTCGAACACGCCCTCCGCGGCGGCCTTGTTGCCCATCGCCTCGTACGGGAACACGATGACGCCGTCGTCGACCTTGATCCGGACGCCGTTGCCGCTGTCGGGATCGGTGATCTGCATCCAGCAGCCGCGCTTCTTGCACACGGCGGTGATCACGCCGTCGACCCGGACCTTCTTGCCCAGGTAGTCATCCGGCGACGCCAGCAGCGTTCCGACCGGAACCGCCTCGTGCAGGGTCACGCCGTCGCCGTAGGTGGTGCCGTCCCCGGCGGCGGCCGACAAAACCGTCACGCAGCCAATAATCACAGCGATCGTCGAGAGTCGTCGCATCGAGTCCTCCATCCCCGCGATACCACCGTATCGTCGAAGCGTTATCTTTGCCGGAACCCACCGCCATGTCAATACGCGGGCGCGGGTTCCCGATCCCGATCCCGTTTTCGATATCGGCCTTCTGGGTCGTCGTCGCCGAGCGGCGACATCGACCCAGCGTCGCCCGCTCAGCGCGGCGCTCGACGGAGACCAGAGAAGCTGCGACCGCGCTGATCGGGCGCCGGCGGCCTACCTGCTGGCCGTTACGCGCCCCGAAGTTGAACGCCCGGGCTCGGCGGTTGCCCCCTTCAACATTGTGAGAAAAGCGATGTGAGCCGGGGCGCGCTCGGCACAATGTTGAAGACGGCACGCCCGCCTCAGCGATTGAATTCGCGATGATCGAGGCGAAAAGTCAAGGCATCGCGGAAGACCGGGACGGTGGGCCCAGGCCCACCCCACGTCCGACCCCAACGCGGAGGGGGTCGATCGGAGGCGAGCGCACGATGAGTCCGAAGTGACACCGTGTACAGGCGGACCGGAGGCGCTGTAGGGTGGGCTTGAGCCCACCGTCCAGGTCGATGGAAGTGACCGCAACGTAACGGCGCTGCACAACGTCCGGGACAACCGACTCGGTCACGACGGTACACGCGGGCGAGCGCCCGCGCCACAAGAAGACGGAGCGCCATTGTGATGCGCGCATCTCGCGCGGAATCCAGTTCGAACTCTGGCAGCGGGCGTCCGAAAGATGCCCGATCCAACCGCCTTGTGCCGAGCTGTACTGAGACAGAGACCCAATCGGAATGAAGCTCGCTGTCCACGCTGTTGCTGTCGACGAGATGAACATGGGAGCAGAGCCGTGACCCCGAACACCGAGTGGCCGACCGGCGATCTCGAATCGCGGGTCCGCGCCGCCATCGAGGAAGTCCGCCCCGGACTTCAGGCGGACGGCGGCGACGTTCGGTTTGTCTGCATCGAAGGGCCGGTGGTCCGTGTCGAGCTGTACGGAGCGTGCGATGGCTGCCCCATGGCGAAGTCGACCCTTCGGGATTTCGTGACCGAGCGGGTGTGCCTCTACGCCCCGGAGATCGAGGCCGTCGTGGCGGACTGACGCGGCGACCGGTCAGTTCTTCTTCTTCGCCGAATCCACACAGCACGGGGCGCACCGACCGTGGAACTCGACCCGTTGGCCTGAGACCTCGCAGCCGACGAGCTCCTTCAGCGTCTTCCAGTCGATCTGACCAACCCCGTGGATGTCGACGATTCGACCGCACTCGGAGCATACGAAGTGCGCGTGACACGACAGATCGGCGTCGTAGTGAGCGCGCCGATCGGCGCCGTAGATCTCTCGAATCATCCCCTCGTCCTTGAGCACCGAGAGATTCCGATACACGGTACCGAGGGAGATCTTCGGCATCTCCGCACGCACCGTGTCGAAGATCCAGTCGGCGGTCGGGTGGGAGCGTGTGTTCTTGATGGCCTCGTACACCACTCTGCGCTGACGGGTTTCACGCGTCCGGCTGCGCTCAGCCATGTCGGGCCTCCCTTCCAGGTCTTTTCCGTTCTACCACAGGCAATTCTCAATGTCGAGTCTCATTCCTATTCCCGGTAGCGGACCCACCTCCGACTCAGTGCAGCCACAGCCGTGATAGGATGCGAATGCTCCCGTCCACCGGGAGGTTCCACATGACTCAGTTTATTCGTGAGCTCGAGCCGGCATGTCGGCCGCGCGAGCGACTCTTGGAGTACGGCCCAGCGGTGCTGTCCGATGCCGAGCTGCTCGCGGTGCTGATGCGCACCGGTCGGCGCGGCCGGGGGGCGGTGGTCGAGGCCAACGACCTGCTGATCACCGCCGGTGGTCTGCCGGAGCTCGCTCGATGGAGCTCGTCCGAGCTGCTCGGCACCAGGGGGATCGGACCCGCCAAGGCCGCGACCATCCTCGCCAGCCTCGAGCTCGGCCACCGTGTCGCCCGCGCCCGGCTGCGCGACAGTGAGGTGCTCGGCGATCCCTCGGTGGTCGGCGAGTATCTGGTTCACCGGCTCCAGGTCGAGCGCCGGGAGCTGTTCGGCTTCCTCACCGTCGACGGCCGGCACCGGCTGATCAGGAGTCACGAGCACAGCCTCGGCACACGCACGCACGCGCCGGTCGATCCCGCCGAGTTGTTCCGGTGTGCGCTGCACGACGGGGCCGCGGCCGTGCTCGTCTTCCACAACCACCCGAGCGGTCAGCTCGAGCCGAGCCGGGACGATCTCGACCTGACCCGTCGCCTCGTCCGGGCCGGCGAGGTGCTCGGCGTCGCGGTCCACGATCACGTCATCGTCGGCAGCGGCCGGTGGCTGTCGCTGCGGCGGTCACGACCCGGGTTATTCGCGGTGCACGGTGGGGGGGAGGCATCGGGAACGGGAACGGGAACGGGTCGAGGATATACTCTCCCCCGCCGGACTTCCTGACGCGAACCTTTCTCGGTCGACGCGCGTTGTAGAGGGTGGACATGGAGATGGAGGAGCTCGAGAGCACTGTGGAGCGCTGCCGGGAAGGAGATGAAGACGCATGGTCCGCGCTGGTCAACGCCACCCTTCGGCCGATTTACCGCTTGTGCGCGAGCTACGCGCCGTCGGCGGCCGAGGCCGAGGAGCTGACCCAGGAGGTCTACTTCAAGCTGTGGGAGAACCTGCACCGCTACAAGGCAGGCTCGAACTTCATGGCATGGGCGTGGCGGGTGGCCAAGAACCTGATCATCGACTCGTACCGGCGCAGCCGCCGGGAGCGCGAGGCGGCGTGGCTCGATCCGGAGATTCTCGACCGGCTGCCCGGCTCGGACGACCCGCACGAGCAGACCGTCCGCCAGCAGCGCCTGCTCATGATCCGAGCCGGGCTGCGCCAGCTCGACGACGACCTGGCGAGCCTGATCCTGATGCGGGACTTCGCCGGTTTCAGCTACAACGAGATTGCGGAAGCGCTCGATCTGCCGCTCGGAACCGTCAAGTCGAGGCTCAACCGGGCGCGGCTCGAGCTGGCGACCGCCGTCCAGCGGAGGATGCAGATCCGCGCCGTCCCGCCATCGGCGGGATCGGCTGAGGGGAGCGCGTCATGAGCAGCTGCTCCGAGATCCGCGAGCTGTTCACCGCCGTTCTCGACGACGAAGCGACACCGGCCGAGATCGAGATGGTCACCTCCCACACGGCGTCCTGCGCCGAGTGCGCCGGCCTTCTCGAGGCCGCGTCCATGATCGTCGGCGCCGGTCACGTCCTCGACGACATCGAACCACCGGGCCACCTCAGCGCCGAGATCGGCGCGTCGCCGTGCCGGCGCTGGCTCGGGCTGCTCTTCCAGGCGGTCGACCGGGAGATCTCCCAGGCCAACCTGGAACGGCTCCTGGCCCACCTCGAGTCGTGCCCCTCGTGCCGCCAGGTCTGGCACGACCTCACGCTGATCCACCAGGTCGGCGACGCCATGGCGCCGCCGACGCACCTGCTCGACACCTGCGTCCGGGTGCGCGAGGCGGTCGCCAGGATCGTGGTTCTGCCGCGCCGGACCGCCACCGCTGCCGCGTACGTGCTCGCGCTACTCGCGTCGCTCGCGGTCGGCAATCCGACCATCATCGCCGAGGACCTCCACGCCACCGCCACCCAGAGGGTGAGCTGGGCCGCATCCGAGGTCAGCGAGGTCGCCGCCGACGGACGTGGCGAGGCCCGAGTCCTGCTGTGGCGGGCCATGAACTGGGGCCAGAACAAGCTGGACACCGTCCGCGGTTGGATCGATCGACTCGCGGACGACGACGATTCGACCGGCGCCGGCAACGACGACTCAGCCGGCGCAATGGCACCTCAAGGAGACCAATCATGAACGACACCAAACCACCCCTGCCGCCCGACGAGCTCGACGCGCCGGAGGCCACCGAGACCGACACCGTCGACGCGCCGAAGAAGCCGTCACCGCCGCGTCCGTCCGACGTTCCGTCGTCGCCACCGCCGCCCGCCCCGGCGCCTCCGCCCCAGGTCATCTACGCGCCGCGCGACCCGATGGCCAAGTCACCGGGCCTCGCGCTCTTCCTGGCGATCTTCTTCCCCGGCCTCGGTCACATCTACGTCGCGTCGTACGAGCGCGCCCTGATGATCATCGGTGGCATCGCCGTGTCGATCTGGGCCATGACGCAGTCGGGTGGCCGTCTGTGGCCGCTGGCGTTCGCGATCTCGTTCCTCTACTTCTACTCGATCTTCGACGCCTACCGGGAGGCCCAGATCGCGAACCTGTCACCCGACGACGAGCTGCCGAGCCGACGCTCCACCGGCGAGGGGCGCTTGATGTTCGGTGTGTTTCTGGTCGTCGTCGCGGGCCTGGTGCTCGCCGACAACCTCGGTCTGTTCGACATCCGCTGGATCTACGACTGGTGGCCGGTCCTGGTGCTGCTCATCGGGATCTACTTCATCGGGTCCTGGATCTGGGAGAAGATGAACGCAACCACCGGCGGCAGCGACGAGCTCGACTGAACGGCCGGCAACGCAACGACACCGCCCTCGGGACTG
>JASFPU010000237.1:0-5554 GCA_050115855.1 Holophagae bacterium | reverse complement strand
ACCAGACGGAAGCGACCACGGTTGCCGACGCCCGTCAGCCTCGAGACCCCCACTGTTGACGCCGACCCGTGGTAGCCTCTGCGCCGTGCGCCAGGAACTGCTCGACAAACGGCCGTCGGACATCCGACGTATGTTCGGCCGGATCGCACCGCGGTACGACCTGCTCAACCGCGTGCTGTCGCTCGGGCAGGATGTCCGGTGGCGCCGGCGGATCTCACGCCGCGTCGACCTCGCACGGCCGGGCCGTGTGCTTGACGTGTGCACAGGAACCGGCGACGTCGCTCTCGGACTGACCCCGGGCCCGACGATTCTCGGCGTCGACTTCAGCCTGCCCATGCTGTCTCGCGCTCACGCGAAGGCCGACGTGCGCCGCGCCGGGCTGCAGCTCGCCGTCGCGGACGCCCTCGGGCTGCCGATCGCCGATCACTGTGTCGACGCGGTCACCGTCGCCTTCGGCGTTCGCAACTTCGAGCAGCTCGAGCGCGGCCTCGGCGAGCTGGTCCGTGTGCTCCGTCCGGGCGGCGTGCTGCTCGTGCTCGAGTTCTCCCGGCCGCACGGGGTGCTCGCGCCGCTGCTCGGCTGGTGGGTCCGCACCGTACCGCCCCGGATCGGTCGGTGGTTGTCCGGCGATCGGGAGGCGTACAGCTACCTGCCGGCGTCGGTCGACAGCTTCGCCGACCCCGATCGGATCTGCGGCATGCTGCGCGAGCTCGGTCTCGACCCGGTCACCGCCCATCCTCTGACCGGAGGAGTGTGTACTCTCTACGAGGGCGTGCGGACATCGCACGGGAGGGAGTCTTCGTGATCGACGCCGACAAGCTGCTCAACGGAACCCGCGTTGCCGAGGCGATCCGCGCCGACGTCGCCAGCCAGGTCGAGTCGCTGGCCGCCGACGGCATCACACCCCGCCTCGACGTCGTCCTGGTCGGGGACCACGAGGCGTCGAAGGTCTACGTCCGCTCCAAGGCGAAGACCTCGACCGAGCTCGGCATGCTGTCGCACACCCACGAGCTGCCCGCCGACAGCCCGTCGGCGGCCGTCGAGGACCTCGTCGACCAGCTCAACGCTGACCCCGAGGTCGACGGCATCCTGGTTCAGCTGCCGCTGCCCGACGCCATCGACAGCGCGGCGATCCTCGACCGGGTCGACCCCGCCAAGGACGTCGACGGCTTTCATCCGGTCAACGTCGGACGGTTGCAACAGGGCCGGCCGAGCCTGGTGCCGTGCACGCCGGCCGGCATCATGGAGCTGCTGCGGCGCGAGTCGATCGACATCGAGGGCCGGCGCGCCGTGGTCGTCGGGCGCTCGGACATCGTCGGCAAACCGATGGCCATGCTGCTGCTCCACGCCCATGCCACGGTCACGATGTGCCACTCGCGCACCCGCGACCTGGCGTCCGTCACCCGGCAGGCGGACATCCTCGTTGTCGCGGCCGGGGTCCGGACGCTGATCGGCGCCGAGCACGTCGCCCCCGGTGCGGTGGTCGTCGACGTCGGGATGCACCGGGTCACCGACCGTGCCGAGGTCGAGCGACTCTACCCCGGCAACGCCAAGAAACTGGCCGCCTTCGACCGCCGCGGCGCGGTGCTGTGCGGCGACGTCGACACCACCCGTGTGGCACCGGTGGCGGGCCGGATCACGCCCGTGCCCGGCGGTGTCGGACCGCTCACCATCGCCATGTTGATGGCCAACACGGTCCGTGCCGCGCAGCGCCGGAGGGGTTCCCAACCGTGACCACGCGACCGTGCACCGTCGGCCTGACCGGCGGTCTGGCGTCGGGCAAGTCGACCGTGGCTGAGCGGCTCGAGCGGCTCGGCGCCGAGGTCTTCGACTGCGACGCCTACGTCCACGAGCTCTACCGGCCGGGTCGGCCCGGGGCGCTCGACATCGCCTATCTGTTCGGCACCGGGGTGCTCGACGACACGGGTGGAGTCGACCGGGACGTGCTGGCGGCACTGGTGCTCGACGACGCCGACCGCCGCACCCGGCTCGAGGGTGCCATCCACCCCCTGGTCCGCGCCGGTGTCGACGACTGGCTCGAAACCCTCGGGCCGCGGTCGATCGCCGTGGTCGAGGCGGCGCTCCTGGTCGAGGCCGGATCGTGGCGGCGCTACGATCTGCTCGCCGTGGTCTGGTGCGAGCCCGAGCAGCAGCTCGACCGCGCGCTCGTCCGCGGTGTCTCGCAGACCCGGGCGCACGCCCTGATCGCCGCGCAGGCGCCGCTCGCCGACACGCGAGCGCTGGCGGACGTCGTGATCGACAACTCCGGTGCGATCGACCGGCTCGATACCGAGGTCGAACGGGCCTGGAACGAGATCCTCGACCGGTGCCGGCGTCGTTGATCGTCCCGTCGTCGGCGACCGCGGTGGTCGACGGCGCCGTCGATCAGGCTCCGAGTGCGTCGCGCAGCGCGATGAAGGCCCCGCGGCGGTGCGAGATGGCGTTCTTCTCGTCGTCGGTCAGCTCGGCGTAGGTGCGATCGTCACCGACCTCCGGAATGAACACGCAGTCCCAACCGAAGCCGCCGCGACCGCGCGGTGCGTCCGCGATCGACCCCGCCACCACGCCCTCGCCGACGATCATCTGCCAGCCGTCGAAGGCGCAGACCCGACACCGCGCGACCGCCCGCGGATCGGCGAACGCACGACTGATGGTGCACAGCCCGGCCGGCCCGACCGACGCCAGCAACCAACGGATCAGCGGTCCCGGGAAGCCGTCGAGACCGAGCAGCTCGAGCGCAGTGTCCTCGACCAGAACCGGCCCGCGGACGACCGCGTGTGCAGCGCGCGCCTTGGCGTCGACGATCTCGCGGAGATCGAGCGACTGCGGCTCGTCGAGGTCGAGCCCGCGGTGACGCAGCGCGACGCCGAGCACCGCCTCCGCCTCCCGGAGCTTGCCCCTGTTGGAGGTGACGAAGACACAGTCGTCGAGCCGCATCACCCGTCGGCTCGCCCACCGGGCGGGTCGCCGCCGACGATCCTGAACGCGCCGATCTTTCGGCTCAGACCCTTGAGCTGCACGTCGCCGAGATGCTCGGTCTGGAACAGGTGCCTGACCGCATCGTGGGTGGACTCGCCGACGACGATGGTGCCCGGTTGGGCGACGAACTCCTCGAGCCTGGCGGCGATGTTGACGGTGTTGCCGAGCACCGTGTAGTCGACGCGCCTCGCCGAACCGATGTCGCCGACCACCACCGGACCGGAGTGGATCGCGACCCGGATCGCGATCGTATCGAGTCCTTCGGCGGTGCGGTCCCGGTTCCACGCATCGAGCGATCCGGTGATGGCGAGCGCGGCGCGCACCGCCCGCTCGGCATGATCTTCGAGCGGCAGCGGCGCACCGAAGAACGCCATCACCGCATCGCCGATGAACTTGTCGAGGGTCCCGCCGAACTCGAAGATGGCGTCCGCCGCGAGCGAGAAGAACTGATTGAGGAACGCGGCGACCTCCTCGGGCGGCAGCGCCTCACAGCGTGCCGTGAAGCCGACGATGTCGGCGAACATGATCGACGTCTCGCGCAGCGTGACCGACGGCCCCTCGTGACCGGCGTCGCCGAGCACCGCCTCGATCACCGCCGGCGAGTGGTAGCGCTCGAGCCGGTCGCGGGCGGCGCGCTCGGATTGGATCCGCTCATTGAGCCGCGCCCGCTCGATGCCGACCGCCGCGTAGTTGGCGAGCGCGGTCAGTAGATCGAGATCGGTCGCCGAGAACGACCCGACGTGAAGTGGCGAGTCGACGTAGATCACGCCGATCACGCGCTCCCGCAGCCACAACGGCGCGCACATCGCCGAACGGATCTGGTGGATGCGGACGCTTCGGCCGGCCTCGAACCGCCGATCGGCCTGGGCATCGTGGGTCAGGATCGCCACCTTCTGCCGGGTGACCATGTCGAGGATGGTGCGCGAGATCGGCACCTCGGGCGTGACCCCGTCCGAGTCCCGGGTCCGGAAGCACTCGAGCTGCGGTTCGCCGTCGTCGTCGAACAGCACGATGAACCCCCGGTCGACGAGCAGGTGCTCGAAGACGCCGTCCATCACCTGCTCGAGCACCGGCTCGAGCTCGCCGACCTCGATCAAGGTCTTGCCGACCTGGGCCAACACCTCGAAGACCCGCTCCCGGCCGGTCAGATCGGCCGACGCGGACGACGCTGGTTTGCCCTCGAGACCGTAGTCCTGATTGAACTCGGACAGCGGTCTGAGATAGGTCGCCGACGACAGCTCCGATGCCTGGTCCGCCGAGTCCTCGACCAACAGGGTGAAGCTGCCGATGATCACCCGATCGCCGGCGGCCAGCGGCCCCGACGTCACCATGGTCTCGTTGATCTTGACACCGTTCGTCGAGTCGAGATCGGTGATCCGGACGGCGCCGTCCTCGACGTCGATCCGTGCGTGGTGCCGCGACACAGAAAAGTCGCGCAGCACGACATCATTGTCGCTCGACCGGCCGAAGCTCAAGGTGCCCCGGATCGGCACCCGGTGGCCGCCATCGGCATCGTCGTAGATCAGCTCGAGCATCGCAGCCATTGTACTGCGCGCGCGACGCGGGTCAGTCGCCGAACGTCGACGTTCCCGCCGCCCGGTCAATTCGCTGTCCGGGCCGCAACCGGTACCAGTCGATGAGCTGCCGTCGCGCCTCGGTGCCGGCCGGCGACTCGGCGCGGGACGCCGGCAACGGCTGCCACCGCCCGCCGTACTCGTACAGGCGCCGCGCGGCCATCATCTGCCACGGCGGGGGACCCTTGACGAGGACCTGCTGCCACACGACGTACGCCTCCGGCGACCACGGGTCGATCCCGGGCACCCCCAAGGCCGCGAGCGAGCTCGACAGCAGGACACCGGGATCGGTGACACACCGCCGGTCGAGCCAGTCCTCGAGGTACGCGTCGGTGGCGTCGAAGGCCTCGTTGACCTGGCGCATGCCCCACCCGCGACTGGGATCCTTCGGCTTGAAGAAGAAGCGCTGCAGAGTGACCGCCTCGAGCAGCTCGACGAGCCCGAGGCGGAGGTCTCGACCTCGGGCACTCCGGTAGGCGGTCGCGAGCAGCTCGACGTCGTCGAAGATCACGATTTCCTCGAGCGCCCGCAGACAAAGACCAACCGGACGCTTGAGCACGACCCCCCTCCAGCCGGGCATGGAGGCGCCCTCGTTGGCGAGCGCCGCCTGGAGCCAGAGCTCGACCAGCGGCCGCTCGCGGAGCGTCGCCGCCACGGCGTCCATCTCGCCGGCCAACGCCCGGGCGTCAGCGTCGCCGACACCGCCGGCGACCATCAGCAGCCCGTCAGCGATCAGCTCCCGGTAACCGTACGCGGCCGCCATGCGAAGTCGCGCGTCGTCAGACTCGATGGCGTCGCGGTACACCGGCAGCAGCTGCGGGTCGTGCGACGCCGATGCACCGAGCAGCACCGCCATCTGCTCCTTCCTGTTGAGCTCACCCGTGCGCCACCGCTCGACGAGCTGGGCCGGTCCCGGCCAGCTCTCCATCGCCCGCCGCTGGAGCGGCTGTTTGGCGCGCGTGTCGAAGAAGCTGCCGGGAAAATGGCCAACCTCGGGCGAC
>JASFPU010000236.1:0-5563 GCA_050115855.1 Holophagae bacterium | reverse complement strand
GTTGTTGAGCGAGAAGCCGAACACCCGCATGAAGCCGAAGGTGGCGACCAGCGAGGTCGGGATCGCGAGCGACACGATGAAGGTCGAGCGCCACGAACGGAGGAAGACGAAGACGACCAGAATGGCGAGCACGGCGCCGTAGACGATGTCGACCTGGACGTTTTCGATCGATTTTTCGACGTACTCGGCGCCGTCGAAGGCGACGTCGTAGAACAGCCCCGGAGGGAAGTCCTCGGCGAGCTCGTCCATCCGCTCCCGCGCCGCCCGGTTGACGTCGACCAGATTGGCGCCGGATCGCGGCGCGACGCCGAGACCCAGGGTCGGGGTCAGGTTGTACCGCGCCACGCCGCGCTCGTCGCCGACTCCGAGCTGGGCGAACCCGACGTCGGACAGCCGGATCGGTCGGTCGTCGACGGTGGCGATGATCATCCGGTTGAAGTCCTCGACCGACTCGAAGAGGCCGAGGTTGCGCACGGCCAGCTCGGTCCGGGGCCCTTCGATGAACCCCCCCGGCAGCTCGAGGTTCTCGCGATTGAGCGCGGTGATGACGTCGTCGACGGTGAGCCGATGGGCGGCGAGCCTGTCGCGGTCGATCCAGATCCGGATCATGGGCTCGCGAAATCCGGGCACGATGACGTTGCCGACGCCGGGCACCGCCTGCAGCTTGGGTTTCACCACCTGGTCGGCGTAGTCCGACAGATCGCGCGCGTCGAGTCCGGCGAGCGCCATCCACAGCATCGGTTGGGTGTTGACGTCGAACTTCTGGACGATCGGCGGCTCGGCGTCGAGCGGCAGCTCGCCGACCGCGCCGGACACCTTGTCGCGAACATCCTGGGCGGCGATGTCGATGTCCCGTTCGGTGGTGAACATGACGGTCACCTGGGAGACGCCCTGACCCGAGTACGACGTCAGCTGATCGATGCCCTCGATGGTGTTGACGGCGGCCTCGATGACGTCGGTGACGTCGGACTCCATGACCTCCGGCGACGCGCCGGGCAGCAGCGTCACCACCGTGACCATGGGAAACTCGATGGAGGGCAGCAGGTTGACCGGCAACGTGGAGTAGCCGAGGATGCCGAACACCACGAGTGCGATCATCATCATCGCGGTGAACACCGGTCGCCGGATTGCGATGTCGTAGAGATTCATGTCGGATTACCCTGTTCAATTCCTCGGTTCGGTTTCGCCGCGAAACCGAACCGAGGAATTGAAAATATAGAGAGTCTCGTGCATCGCTCGACCCTCAGTCGACAATAGTGACCGGAATGCCGCGCGACAATCCAGCGACATCGGCAACGACCTTCTCGTCCTCGTCGAGCCCGGACACGATCTCGATCATTGCGTCGTCACGCCGGCCGATCTGTACCTTGCGGTAGACGATTTCGCCGTCGTCGACCATCAGCACCTGCGGCAGATCCGATGTCGCGACCGCCTCGGATGGCAGCCACAGCGTCCGCTCTGCCTCCGGCGACGTCAGCGTGGCGGTGGCGAACATGCCGGGCTTCAACGAGCCGTCGTCGGGGGCGGTGCCGACGATCTCGAACGACCGGCTCGCCTCCATGACCGCGGGTTGGAGGCTGTAGATCCGGGCGGTGCGCGTCGTCGATCCCGAGCCGGCCGTGAACTCGAAGCTCTCGAGCTGGCTGAATCGCCCGACCCATGACTCGGGCACCTGAGCAGCGATCTTGATCTTGCCGCCGACGGCGAGTTCGAGCAGCGCGGCTCCGACGTCGGCCCACTGGCCGGCGACCGCAGTACGGTTGGTGATCGAGCCCGCCGACGGCGCGCGCACGACGCTGCGCTCGAAGTTCCGCCGAGCCAGCCCGAGAGCGGCCTTGGCGGCGGCGACGTTCGCGCGGGCCAGGTCGAAGCTCGACACCGCCTGGTCGAGCGTCGCCTGGGGGATCGTCTCGTCCGAACGCAGGTCCCGCTTGCGGTCCAGGTCCTTCTCTGCGAGGGCGAGGTTGGCGTGTGCGGCCTGCAGCTCGGCCTCGGCCTGAGCGAGATACAGGGCGAAGGTCTCGCGGTCGATCTCGACGACGGGCTGCCCGCGGTTCACCCGATCGCCGACCTCGACCAGGACGCGGTCGACCCGGCCGGCGACCTCGGGCGACACAGTCACCGTGTCGAACGCGCGGATTTCTCCGACCAGCTCGATCGACGGTTGTTCGACCCTGACCTCCGGCGCGATGACGTGCACCTCGCGGGGCTCCAGGGCCTGCTCGAGGTTCTCCTTGTTGGCTGCGAAGTCTCCGGAGTCCGCGCCGTGGCAGCCGGCGCCGACCAGCACGGCCGGCGCGACGAGGACCGCGAGACCGAGACGGCGAACGAGAGTGGGTGTCATGGTGATCACTCCTCGGTGAGCTCGAGCTGGGACGCATCGAGATCGGGTAGTGGCGGCAGACCGATGGCGTGGCGGAGCGAGATCGCCTGGAACTCGCGCTGCGCACGGGCGATGATGTGTGAGTTCTCGGCGTCGGTCGCCTCGGTTGTGGCGTCGAGCAGGTCGACCGACGACGCCTCACCGACGCTGAAGGCGCGCTCCACCTGACGGTAGGCCTCGCGAGCCGCCAACGAACGTTCACGGGCTGCGTCGAGCGCGGCGATCGCCGACAGGTAGCTGATGTGGGCCGAGTCGACCTGATCGGCGATCGTGCGCCGAACGGTCCGTTCGAGGAGCTCGACCTGGCGCAGGTCCTCTCTGGCCTTGGCGACGTTGGCCGAGGTGACGCCGCCGTCGTAGATCGGCACTTTCAGGCTGAGCACCAACGACGCCCAGTCGCTCGACGGGAAGGCCGCCTTCTGCTGGAAGTACTGCGCCGACGCCTCGAGCTCGGGCAGCCAGGCGCCCTTCTCGAGCTTGACCCACAGGTTCGCTGCCTCGAGCTGATTGACCAGCGTCCGCATCTCGAGCCGCGTGTCGAACGCGGTCGCGATCAGCTGGTCGCCGTCACCGTCCGGGGTCGGGATGGGGCCGAGTCGCGCCAGCTCGCCGAGCTCGGCGACACCGGTCAGGCGCGCGAGACGGTTGCGGGCGAGCTCGGCTTCGCCGGTCGCCACCACCGAGGCCTGCTTGGCGGCGGCGACCTCGGCCCGCCAGCGTGCGACGTCCGCGATGGTCGACTCGCCGACCTCGTACCGGCGTTCGGCGACGTGAAGCTGCTTCTCGATCTGCTCGAGCGCGGTCGCACGGACCTCGACGCTCTCCTCGGCGGCGATCGCGGTGAAGAAGGCGGCGGCGACCTCGAGCGTGAGGTCGTTGATCGTCGTCTGCCTGTCGAGCTCGGCGATGTCGTAGTTCAGCTGGGCGATGTTCTTGGCGCGCCACGGTCGAAGGCCGTAGAACAGCGTCTGCCGCAGATCGGCGCTCCAGCCCCAATCCTGGGACGGGCGGAGCACGAACTCTTCGCCGGGGGCGAGCTCGAGGACCTGCTCGTCGGCGTAGAAGGTGTAGCTCCCGTTGAGCTCGAGCCGAGGCAGGATGGCCGACCGGGCCAGCTTCTTGTCGGCCTTGGCGCGCCGGATCTCGCTCGACGCGACCTCGACCCGTTCGTGGGTCTCGAGCGCCGCGACCACGAGCTCCTTCAACGTCGTGGCGCTGCTCGGTGTCTGGGCGCCGGACGGTGCGGCCATGGCGACGAGCACCATCAGCGCGGGCAGCGTTCGACGGATCGGTGGATACATCTGCGCCCTCCTGTCTGCGACTCGTACGGGTTCGGCCGCCGGCGGGTTCTGGCGGGTGATCATCGAGGCACCTCCAGACCCGCGAGCAAAACCGTGCCGAAGCCGTTGACGGTGGCCGAGGCGTCGATCTCCCGGTCGAAGAAGAACTGAACGCCGAGCCCGTCCATGGCTGCGACCAGCATGGTGGCGACCGCGTCGGCGTCGACGTCGGATCGAAGCTCGCCGGTGCTCTGGCCGTTTCGGATGACATCCGCGATCAGACGGCGGTAGGACCGAAATGTCTCGTGGCACGACGTGTTGTAGCGCTCCTCGGATCTCGTGCCGCGCGACGCGGCCCAGAAGTCGAGCACCACCGCCTTCATCTCGACCTGCTCGCGGGTGATGTCGGTGCCGAGGTCGAGCAACCGCCGGAGCCGCTGCGTCGTCGTGCCACCCTCCTCGAGCCGGCTTCTGATCCGGTCGAAGATGTCGTCGTTGATCCACTCGAAGACCGCGAACAGCAGCTCGTCCTTGGATGAGAAGTACTCGTACACGGTGCCCTTGCCGATCCCGGCTCGATCGGCGATCTCCGCCACCGTGACGGCGGCGAAGCCCCGTTCGGAAAAGACCTCGGTCGCGGCTTTCAGAATGAGCGGTCGTTTCTCGCCGCGGACGGGCGTCGCTGTTGGGTTCATGTCGCTTTCCCGTTCTGACCGACCGGTCGGTCGGAAACTCGAGGGGGGACGATACGGGGTTCCGTACGGACTGTCAAGGAGCTTCACGGAGATTTTTCACCAGTACCAGACGAGCTGGAGCGACGCGCCGGGTCCGGTCGCGAGGGACCGGCCGGGGAGACCCGTGGCGGGGCCGCCGTACTCGGTTCCGTTCGCGCCGACCGGGACCGTGACCGCGCTCCAGAGCAGGAGGTTCTCCCGAAGGTCGTTCTGGAGCACGAGCTGGAGCAGCGCGCTCGGATCCTGCACGTTGATGAAGACATTGGGGGTGACGAGGAACAGCGGGGTCACCTCGATCACGGCGCTCAGTGCGAGCTCGTGCCGGCCGACGTTGAACAGCTCGCCGCGCGCGAGCCGTGCGTAGAGCTCGGGATCGGCGGCGAGGCAGACCGGCGAGTAGCACCCGTCGGTCCGGCCGTAGCCGTTGTAGAGGTACTCGACCAGCCCGCTGACGTTGGTGCCGCCCCAGGTCCACGACTGCGACCAGCTCGCGACCAGGGACGGGACCGCGCCGTCGGCGGTGTCGGCGACGACGAGGTCGCCGCGCACCACCGCGCCGCCGATGCTGATGTTCGCCCCGAGGCCGAGCAGCGTGTCGCCGTAGTGCCGAGCGGCGAGCGCGTCGATCTCCCAGTCCGGGCCCATGTGGTGGTACTTGGCCGCGAGCGAGCTCTGGTCGGCCTCGACGTCGCCGGTCACCGGATGTCGCCGGACGACCATCACGCCCTGCAGGTCGTCGCCGTTGGTCCGCAGCAGCTGGGCGTAAAGCATGTCGTCGCCGGTCTTGTACTCCTTGTCCACCGCCGACGGGTCGAACGGGTTGAAGATGTCCATCACGGTGAAGACCAGCCCATTGCCCCATGTGATCGCCTGGCGGCCGGCGCGCACCACCACGCGGTCGGTGGCGAAGCCGGCCACCAGCCGGTCGAGCCGCTGCAGGGTGCCCGTCTTGCCCGCCTGGTTGAAGACGGAGGTCAGGTCGAACAGCCGGGTGCGGTCGCTCGGCAGCTGTGGGTACAGCACCGCGAGCTCGGGCGGCAACGAGCGGCTCAGCTCGAGGCGGTCGGCCCAGACGCCGATCAGCTGGTAGTCGATGTCGAGGCTGAAGCCCTCATGGACGAGGTTGAACACGACCCGCGCGTTGAAGGACGTGTCGACCGAGATCG
>JASFPU010000235.1:0-5564 GCA_050115855.1 Holophagae bacterium | reverse complement strand
CCAATCGACGTGAAGGCTGTATCCGGCCCATTGCTGCATGCGTCCTTTGCTGTTGTACTTCCGTCCGACATCGCAGTGTTTAGGGAGATCATCGACCATCTCTTTCAAGGTCATCTCATGGAACTGCTTGTAGATACGCCGGTTCTGTCCCTGCTTCCTCTTGGGCTTCGTTCGACGGCTGATCGGCTTTTCGCGAGCTTCGATGGCCGTTGCATCACGGCTGATGTGTCCTACGAGCCGGTCCGATTGCCACCGTTGGATGATCGCTTCGTGCAGTCGTTGAGGAAGCTCGGATTCTGCGAATTCCGCAAACGCTCGCGAGAACGTCGCCTCGCTCGGGATCTCCCCCCGGCGGCTCCATCCGCACAACCGGCGGGCGGTCGTGGATTCACCCAGGTAATCAATCAGTGACCTCGTATCAGGAAGTCCGATGACGGCCTTCGCGATGAATGCCCTCGCCAACGCCTGGCGATCAGAACGTGGCCTCCCGCGTCCACCAACAAACCGAGGCATGACATGGTCTTCGAGCGACACGAACTCGATCACCGCAACCAATCGCTCGAATTTGGGAGACAAGGGACCCACAACGTCTTCGACAGCGGGAAACAATGACCGTTGACACCAGCCGAGAATGCGGGACAATTGATGCAAGAAGTCGTGCCCTCCTTGTTTTTGTTGCCAAACACATGATAACAAAGAGGTTCGACTTCTTTCTAGTCTTTTCTCGCCAGCTCAGTCATCCATTTTTGCAAGAGGCTGAGCTCTCAGCTCTCAGCTCTCAGCTCTCAGCTCTCAGCTCTCAGCCAATGAGTCTCGTCGGTCTCTTCCTGGAGAATGCCTGCGACGGAGCTGACGGCTGACAGCTGACGGCTGAAAGCTCGTCACGTGCGGCTACCCGACGTCGACCTTGACCCGGCGGATGGCGAGCGCCTTGCCGGTGGTCTCGTCGGCGTCGATCAGCGCGCCGCGCAGCTGGAGATCCCGTTTCGCGGGATCGAACGGCCGCGGGGTGTTGTACAGGAACCGCTCGAGCACCTTGGCCGGCTTCATCCCGATGATCGACTCGTACGGCCCGGTCATCCCGACGTCGGTCTGCAGTGCGGTGCCCTGCGGCAGGATCCGCTCGTCGGCGGTCGGCACGTGGGTGTGGGTGCCGAGCACGGCGGTCACCCGACCGTCGAGATACCAGCCCATCGCCTGCTTCTCGGACGTCGCCTCGGCGTGCATGTCGACCAGGATGACCCGAACCTCCGGGTCGACGGCGGCGATCTCCTCGAGGACCGCGTCGGCGGTCCGGAACGCGTTGTCGATCGGCGGCATCATGGCCTGGCCCTGGAGGTTGATCACGGCGACCGGCACGCCCCCGGCGGTGCGCTCGACGCACCACCCGCGCCCGGGGTTGCCGGCCGGGTAATTGGCCGGCCGCAGCAGTCCGGGGTGGGCGTCGAGCAGCGGCACGCCTTCCTTCTTGTCCCAGATGTGATTGCCGCTCGTCCAGACGTCGATCGGGAACTGCTCGAGCTCGGCGAGCACGCCGGCGGTGACGCCGAATCCGCCGGCGGCGTTTTCGACGTTGGCGACCACGAAGTCGACCCGCTCGCGGTCGACCAGCGACTCGAGCCCCCCGGCGACCGCCTTGCGGCCGGCCGAGCCCATGATGTCACCGACGAAGAGCAGCCTGATCATCCGGTCACCGCGCGTACTCCACGGCCCGGGTTTCGCGAATCACGGTCACCTTGATCTGGCCCGGGTAGGTGAGCTCGGACTCGACCTTCTTGGCGACGTCGCGGGCGAGCCACACCGCCTTGTCGTCCGAGATGTGATCGGACTCGACGATGATCCGCAGCTCGCGTCCGGCTTGGATGGCGTACGCCTTTTCGACCCCGTCGAACCCGGTCGCCATGCCCTCGAGCTTCTCGAGCCGCTTGATGTAGTTCTCGAGGATCTCGCGCCGGGCGCCCGGCCGGGCCGCCGACAGGGCGTCGGCCGCGGTGACCAGCACCGCCTCCACCGAGTGCGGGTCGTAGTCTCCGTGGTGGCACTCCATGGCGTGGATGACTGCGTCGGACTCGCCGTACTTCTTGAGCAGCTCGCGACCGAGCTCGAGGTGGGTGCCGTCCATTTCGCGGTCGACCGCCTTGCCGATATCGTGCACCAGACCGGCGCGCTTGGCGACATCGGCGTCGGCGCCCAGCTCGGCCGCCATGTGGTGCGCCAGCCAGGCAACCTCCAGGGAGTGCTTGAGCGCATTCTGACCGTACGACGATCGGAACTGGAGCCGCCCGATGAGCTTGTGGATCTCCGGATGCATGTCGGGGATGCCGGCCTCGAGAGCCGCCGACTCACCGTCCGCGAGCAGCTTCTCCTCCATTTCGCCCTGGATCTTGGCGACCAGCTCCTCGATGCGGCCGGGGTGGATCCGGCCATCCTGGATCAGGGCTTCGAGCGACAGTCGGGCGATCTCGCGTCGCACCGGCTCGAAGCACGACAGGATGACCGCCTCCGGCGTGTCGTCGACGATCAGATCGACGCCTGTGGCCTGCTCGAAGGCGCGGATGTTGCGTCCCTCCCGACCGATGATGCGCCCCTTCATCTCGTCCGACGGCAGGTCGACCACCGACACCGTGCTCTCGATGACGTGCTCGGAGGCGATCCGTTGGATTGCCATCGAGATCACCCGCCTCGCCTTTTCCTTGGCCTTCTCGGTCGCCTCGTCCTCGATCTTCTTGACCAGGTTCGCCGCGTCCATCCGCGCTTCGTTCTCCATCGCATGGAGCAGCTCGGACTTCGCCTGCTCGGTGGTCAGACCGGCGATCTGCTCGAGCTTGACACGCTGTTCGGCGATCGCCTGATCGAGCTCCTGTCCGCGCGCCGACAGCGCCTCCTCCTGATCGCGTAGCTCGCCCTCGAGCGCGGTCACCGCCGTTTCGCGCTCCGCTGCCCGGGTCTCGCGTTCGTCCAGCGCCGCGGATTCTTCCTGCAGCTTGTTCTCGAGCCCGATCAGCTCGAGTCTCTGTCCCCGGGTCTCGCGTTCGAACTCGGTCCGTGCGGCGAGCAGCCGTTCACGGGCCGAGATCTCGGCGTCCTTGAGCAGTCGTTCACAGTCGATCTCGGTTCGTGCCAGGAGTCGGCGCGCTTCCTTCTCGGCGTTGGCGACGAGCCTGAGCGCGGCACCCTTCGAGTGGCGCCACAACACCCAGACCACGCCTAAGCCGAGGATCGCGACCAGCAGCACGGCAACGGCTGCGATCAACGTCACGTCCACGATCCACCCCCTTTATCAAGGAGCGATCAGGACGCCCGGCGTTCAGGATCGGATCAACGAGGCGAAAGGGGAGGCCCCCACTGCGGCCGTGTGAGCTAGTCTATTTGAACCTGTGAAACCACAGGTGGGTGCCTGTCCCCCGCCCGTCTCCCACCGTACGGCGGGCATCGGGGCGGGAAAACCCGGCGACCCTTCAAATAGGTGTTGGTTCAACAATAGTTTCACTCATCACCAACCGCGCAGGGACCTCCAAGACCTATGTTTCGCACCCGACATCGTTGGGCCTCATGGCCTCTTCGAGCTTGTCGACGAGTCGTTCCGCCTGTTTCTCCAAACGTTTCTGCCGGACGTCTTGATCCGTCTCGCGCTCTTGAAAGAGCTCGTCCGCAATATTGAGTGCGGTCAAGACCGCGATCTTGACCGTGTCGACACTGGAGCTCCGATCGGCGACCTCGCGCATCCGGGTGTCGACGAACCGGGCAATCTCCTGAAGCCGGTCCGCGTCGCCGTCCGCGCGCAACCCGAGTCGCTGGCCGAAGATCTCGACAGTGGCTCGGACGGTTGCCATTCGTCACTCCTTCCCATGGATGAGTATACAGCATCGAGTCGGCGCGAAATCGAGCCGCACCGCAGCGCGTAAACCCCCCCTCGAGACGGGTAGGATAAGAACGGATGCGACGCGTGGACGTGACAACCATATTTCCGTCGGGCGCCCGCCGGGGGCCTGCCCTGTTGCTGGTCGCGACGGCACTGGCGGTCTACCTTTTGCCGTTGGCCGGACGGCCACCGGCGACCAATCCGAACGAGCTCGTCAGGGTCGAGCTAGCGGTCGCGATGGCCGAGCTCGGGACGGTCGACATCGACCGGCCGGCCCGGGTCTACGGACTGTCCGAGGACGTTGCCCGGCGCAACGGTCGGCTGCTCGCCGACAAGGCGCCCGGGCTGTCGATCGCGGCGGTACCGATAGTCTGGATCGCGACACCACTGCTGCCAGCTCAGGACGGCACCGCGTTACCGAGCTACTGGCCTCTGCGCCATGTCGCGACCGGGGTTGCCGTCGCGTTCGTTACGGTCTTGGCGGCCGTGTTTCTCGGCGCCGCCGTCGGCTCTGCCACGGCGACCGATTGGCGACCGTTGTTCCTGCTGGCGGCGTTCGCCACACCCCTGTGGACGTACGGCACGGTCTTCTTCGGTCACGCACCGGCGGCGGCGCTGATCACCGTCGCGTGGATCCTGCTCATTGGAGCCGGCGGCCGGACCGATTGCCGACCTCGCCGCGGTGGTGCCCTGATCGGTGGCCTGGCGGCAGGGGCTGCGATCGCCACCGAGTATCCGACGGGGATCCTGGTCGCCGTCATCCTCGGGACCCTGGTCGCCCGACGGACCCCGTCACGTCTCGTGCTTCTCGTCGCGGCCGGCATCGCCGCGGGCCTGCTGCCCGTCGCGCTCTACCATCACGTCGCGTTCGGAGCGCCCTGGTTGACCGGCTACGCCTTCAAGGCCGACGAGGGCTTCCGAACCATTCACGCCACCGGTGTGGCCGGCGTCGGGTGGCCGACGGTCGGAGCGCTGTGGGGTGTGCTCGGCAGCGCGGCGCGGGGGCTATTTTTCTATGCACCGATACTGCTCACCGCTCCGGTCGGACTCGTTCTCCTCGCCCGGCGCTTCGGATCGCGCGTGATTCTGCCGTTGATCACCGCGGCGCTCGGGTACTTCGGCTTCGCGGCCGGCTTCGTCGACTGGCAGGCAGGCTGGTGCGCCGCCGCCCGTCACCTGACACCGGTGGTCCCGGTGCTGCTGATTCCGGTCCTGACCGCGGCGTCGGCGGCTCGTCGAAGCCCGACATGGTCGGCGCTTGTCGCGGTGCTGGCGGCGGTCTCGGTCGTCCGCGTCGCGCTCACGGTCGTGCTGACACCGTTCTTCCCACCGGAGTTCTCACATCCCCTGACTCAGCTCGTCGTACCGAGTCTGGCGCAGGGGTTCGCGGCCCCAACGGTGATCGGCATCGTGCTCGGCTGGCCGTCGTGGGCGGTCTGGCTGGGTCTGGCTGCGCTGCTTGTCGGCGGCGTCGGGTGGGCGGCAACTCGGCTGGCGCACGATGGCGCTCGCTGGCTGTGGTTGGTGGCCACCGTGGCGCTGGTCGGTCAACTGACCTGGTTCGTCGTCCAGGGCCGTCAGCCGAACCCCGGGCTCGAGGGCTTCCGACGGCAGGTCCTGTCAGGGCTGGGACACCCGGTATCACCCGAACCGGGTCTGGTCGGAATGGCCCCTGAGGCAGGCGGGCCGGACGGCCGCGCGG
>JASFPU010000234.1:0-5566 GCA_050115855.1 Holophagae bacterium | reverse complement strand
TCCGGCGAGGCCTATATCGTGCCGTACGAGGGTGAGATCAGTGGTGACGGCACCAGCTCCTGCGGCAGACTGCCGGTCCAGATGGATGACGAGGTGGTGGTCTTCGACATCGAGCACAACGTCGCCGCACGGGTGGTCTCCGAGGGTCCGGTGTCGGACCGCGAGTCCGAGATGCTCGCTGCCGAACCGGCGCGCGGCAATCTCGCCGAGCTTGGTCTCGGCGTGCTCTCGGGCTTCGGAATCGAGCCGATCGGCGTCGTCCTGCTCGACGAGAAGCTCGGCTTGCACCTCGCCTTCGGCCGCAGCGAGCACTTCGGCGGCCAGGTCGGACCGGACCGCTTCAGCCGGGCGGACGCGGTGATCCACCAGGACCACGTGTACCTGCCGCAGATTCAACCTCGAGTCAACCCGGCGATCGTCGACCTCACGCTCGACGACGGGTCGAGGATCGAGTTGATCCGGGATGCCGAGTACGTGATCGACTTCTGATCGGGAATCGGGAATCGTGAAGCACGAGGCGGGAATCGAGAGTCGGTGGAGGGTTGGCGCCTTCAGGCGATCGAGAACCCCGGTTGTCGCGCCTGATTCAGCCGAGGATCGCTCCGACCACCAGGACGAGCAGGAACACCGTCCCGACCGCGACCGGGAAGAGGACCTGGTATCCCGCCGCCTGTTCGCTGTCTTCCGCATTCCTCATGGTGCCCCCCGGTTCGCCGTCTCGTTGATCGTACCGCAGCCGCCGTTGTGACAAAACCCCGTCGTGGATGCCACTTCCGACCCTTGTATCTCACGACCCCGAGCGGGCATCGGTGCTGCCGGCTCGTGGCAATTCCGGGGCCGAATGTGGCAGAAATGAGGCAATCGGCCGTGATCACCGCTCCCGTCGCAACGGCAGCAGCAAACCCAGGGTCAGCAGGATGAGCGAGACGACCCACGGCCCGTTCGCGGCGATCAGAATCGAACCGGACACCAGGCAGCAGCCGCCCAGGATCGTCGCCCGCATGCCGGACAGGCCTTTCGGCGGCGGTTTCCTGGTCCGCTGCTCGAGCACGCTGAGACCTTCCGAGACCAGAAACGGCATCTTGATGATGGCATCGAAGATGTCGGGCGCCGCCCGGATCCCCTCCTGGAAGAGTCGAACCGGGGAGAACTCCAGGCGGAAGATACGACCGACGTGGCGTTGTGACACCACCGCAACGTTGAAATTCGGATCCAACACGTAGCCGACGCCTTCGTAGGTGATCAGCGCCTTGACCATGAGCACCATCTCGACCGGGAAGTAGAGCTGGTAGCGGGCACCGAGCTGCATGCACTCGAGCATGAGCAGCGCCAGCGAAAAGTCCTGGAATGTCGCTCGGCTGCGCCACCGTCGGGCGACCTCCTTGACCGCGGTGCGGAAGCCGACGACGTCCGACCGCGGCTCGGTCCTCGACACCGCCGCGAGGTATCTCGAGGCCCGTTCGAAATCCTCCATCACGAGGGCGTAGAACAGATGCAGCAGGTTGTGGCGCAACTCCGGGTCGAAGTGGCCGACCATCCCGAGGTCGATGAAACCGACCCTCGGCCCGGGCAGCACCAGCAGGTTCCCGGGGTGCAGATCGGCGTGGAAAAACCCGTCCTGATACAGCATCCGGATGATCGCCGCCGCACCGAGATCGATCAGCGTGTCGCGAGCCGACTGGGGAAGCTGGAGCACCGACGGGTCGTCGGGACGAACGCCGTCGAGGAAGCCCATGCACAGCACGCTGCTCGCCGAGTACTCGCGGTAGATCCTTGGGAAGACCACGTCCGGCATGTCGGCGAAGTTGGCCGCGAAGGTCTCGGCGTTGTCGGCCTCGAACTCCATCTCGACCTCGCGCAGGGTGTAGTCGCAGAACTCGTCGATCACCCGCTTGGGTTGATAGCGCGGAATGATGAGCTGGAGAAATCGGGCCGTCGATCGGAGCAAGGCCGCGTCCCTGTAGATCAGCTCCCTGATGCCGGGCTTGACGACCTTGAGGATGACGTCTTCTCCGGTCGCCAGCCGCGCGCGGTGGCTCTGGGCGATCGAGGCCGACCCGAGGGGTACGGCGTCGATCGCGGCGAAGATCTGCTCGACCGGGCGGTGGAGGTCCTTCTCGATCACCAGGCGGATCTCGTCGAACGGAACCGGCGGCAGGTCGGCCAGGAGATTCCGCAGCTCGTCGGTGACGATGTCGGGCAGGATGTCCTTGCGCAGGCTGAGGATCTGGCCGAGCTTGACGTAGGTCGGACCGAGAATCTCGAGTCGCTTGCGCAGCTGTGCAGGGTATGGGAGCTTTCTGATCTCCCGGTCCAGAAATGGGCGGACCAGCGTTGCAATCAGCGCGCGCAGACGGAACGCGAAGCCCGCCGCACCGTGCTCCCGGTCGGCGTCGACGGACGCGACGAAACCCCCGACGACGAGCGCCGACATGTGCCGGACGGTGGTTCGCCCGCGCCGTGCGAGGTCGGGGATGTTGATGTAGTCACGGCGCGATCCCCTGCCGGACGAGCCCTTCGCCGGCGACCCGACGCGAGACGGGCCCGATCCCCGGTTTCCCTCCATCACGGGGCTCCCGCCGTCATTGCTATCTGTTGCGTCCGTACTTCTCGTGGGACGACACCCAGTCCAACGACGAGATCGCCGAGGCGAGCGAGATCTCGCCCGCGAGCGCGACCGCGCCGATGATCTCGGCCAGCTTGCGGACCTTGTCCCGGCCGACGCAGCCGAGCATCTCCAGACACTCGCGCTGGGTCGGCAGGCCGACGCCCCCGCCGTAGGTCGCGACGATGAGTGAAGGGATGGTGAGCGAGATGTACAGGTCCTCGCTCGGCGTCAGCTCGGTGTAGATGATCCCGGAGCACGACTCGGCGACATTGGCGACGTCCTGTCCGGTGGCGATGAACATGGCCGTGATGCCGTTGGGCGAGTGAGCACCGTTGTTGTTGGCGCCGGAGATGAACGCACCGACGTTGGACACCTGGGCGTGGTAGTGGAGGCTGCGCGGTTCGACCCGCATGTGCTGCACCAGCACGTCGTGAGGAATCACCGCCTCGGCGGTGACCCGCTTGCCGCGGGTCCGCATGATGTTGATCTGGGAGTGCTTCTTGTCGGTCGCGAGGTTCGACTCGAGGTAGAACGAGCGCACGTTGTCGATCTGGTCGAGCATCCACGAGCATGCGGCAAAGGTCGCTCGACCGACCATGTTCTGACCGGCCGCGTCGCCGGTCGCGAAGTTGAACCGCAGGTAGGCGAACTTGTTGGCGAGAAACATGTCGATGTCGAGCAGCTTGGCGACGCTCGACGTCGCCTCGGCGACCCGCCGGATGTCGTCCATGTTCGCGTTGACCCAGGCCCGGAAGTCCCGCGCCTCCCTCGCCGAGTCGAAGACGAACACCGGTGCGCGCTGCATCCGATCGTCCGACACCGTCGCGGTGACGCCGCCGGACAGGTTGAGCACCTTCATCCCCCGGTTGTACGAGGCGACCAGCGTCCCTTCTGTGGTGGCGAGCGGGATGATGAACTCGCCCTGGGCGTACTCGCCGTTGACCGTGATCGGTCCGGCGAGCCCGATCGGGACCTGCGCGACGCCGATGAAGTTCTCGATGTTGCCCTCGGTCAGTCGCGGGTCGAAGCTCTGTCTGAACAGGTGCTCCGGCCTCGCCTCGCTGAACGACGTGACGAACGACCGTCGCGCGGCGATGATCTCGTCGGAGTAGTTGTCCTCCTTGTCGTACGGGACCGCGATCCGCTTTTCCTTGTGCTCGCGAATGGCGTCCTTGACGTTGACCGCCAGACGACCGAACTCCGTCGTCTCGAAGTCGATGGACAGCGCGTGCTTGCCGATCTCCAACGTCCGATCCCGACACACGACCGACATCGTTTTGGCGAGCGGGAAGTCGACGGTGTGATCCGGTGCGACGTCCGACGGCGCGATCTCGGCGGCGCCGCCGACCTCGAAGAGCACTTCGGACAACGGCACCGGCCGGCCGTCGATGGTGATCGCGTAGACCTTGGTCACCACCGCATCGCTCAGCCGGTTCTTGAGGCTGAAACGAACGCCGCGCGGCTCGTTCTCCAAGCTGCCGAAGGTGTACAGCTGTTTCAGAATGAGAGACGGGATCTTCACGACACTCCCTCCCCTTTCGTGGCTGACGGCCGGCCGATTGTAGCACCGGCTCAACCGACGGGACACGCCGCAGAGCGGCGTCTCAACGGTTCGTCAGCTGCGCCGCCAGCGCGCGGAGCGGCATTTGAACCTCGGGCCGGAACCACTCCTCGATGAGCGCCGCGATATCGTCCGTGCGGCCGCGCTGCACGATCTCGACCAGATCCCTGCGGACCGTCCGACGGGTCGTGACGAAGGCGTGACGCGGCAGCTCCGTCAGGCGACGGCACCAGTCGATCGCGTCCGACACGACACGGTCGGACGGCACGACCCGGTCGACCAGTCCGATCGCGAGCGCCTCGTCGGGCGACAGCAATCGTCCGCTCTGGCACAGCTGCTCGGCGTGCCGTGCACCGACCAGCCGCGCCAGGGCCGCAGCGATGACCGACGGCATCGGGATCCCGACCTCAACCTCGTTGAGACCGATCACGAACGGCCCCGCCGCCATCACCCGCCAGTCGCAGAACAACGACAGCACCGCCCCACCGGCCGGACTGTGACCGGTGATCGCGGCCGCCACCGGCACCTCGGACCCCGCCAACGTCTCCATGGTCCCGAAGAAGAGACCCAGCATGTCGAGCATCGCGGCTCGATCGAGCTCGAGCAGCAGCGGTATGTCGAGACCACCGGTGAACAGTCCATCGGCGCCCGAAATCACGATGCCGCCAACGTCGTCGGCCGCCGCGTTCTCCACCGAACGGCGAAGGTCGGCGAGCAGGTCCGGGCCGAGCGCGTTCGCCGGCGGCCGTGACAGCCTCAGCTCTCGAATCGCGTCGTGGTCGATGGTGTCGATCATGGCGGCCCTCCGCGGGTCATGGGTTCGGGTCCTGAGACGGCGGTCGACTGTAGCACGACGGCGACTCGCGTCCTCTCCGGAGGGCGCCCCGCGAGATCGGCGGTTCAGCGTCGACGCCGCGAAGTCAACGACCGGCCTCCGATGGACCGACGTGGCATCGAAGTTGCAGAATGGATAATTGTCCCAAGCAGGAGGTCACGATGATTCACCGCACTGCCCGCACCGTTTTCATCATCGCCGCCGTCGCGTTGCTCGGCGCCGTCGACGCCGACGCCCAGTGGCGACGAAGTTACGATTCGCCCGGCCAGCTCCGCTTCCGGCTCGGACTGCTCGAACCGACGGCACGCTCGGACGGATGGGATGCCGTCTTCGATGGGTTCTCCGGGCGCGCGTCCGACCTCGACGATCTCGTCTGGGGCGGCGACTACCTGTGGCGTCTCGGTGGCGGCTCAGGGGTCCTGTTCGGCGGAAGCTACTACCGCGGCTCGACCACCAGCGGCTACGAAGACTGGGTCGCCGGTGACGGCAGCGAGGTTCGTCACACCACCCGCCTGGAGACGTCCGATCTGACGGCCGCGTTCCTCTTCCGATTCGGAAGAGC
>JASFPU010000233.1:0-5573 GCA_050115855.1 Holophagae bacterium | reverse complement strand
CGACGGCGGCACGAGAAACACCTCGCCCTCCTCACCGTCGGACACCGGCCGGCCATCGGGGTCGAGGATGACGAGGTCGAGCCCGAGCGACGGCGTCGTGAAGGTCGATGGCGACGCGGGTTGGGCGACCGCGCCGGTGATGTAGCCGCCGCCGATCTCGGTGCCGCCACAGTACTCGATGACCGGCGCTCGGTGGTCGGTGAGGCTCGTCAGCCACAGGTAGTCGTGCCGGTTGGACGGCTCGCCGGTGGAGCTGAAGACCTCGATGCGCGACCAGTCCGCCGCGTCGCAGGCGCCGGTCGACCGCCAGGCGCGGACCAGCGACGGCACGACGCCGAGCATCGTGACTCGCGCCCGCTCGACGAAACGCGCGAAGCCGTCGCCGCCGGGAAGGCCCTCGTACACTGCGATGCACCCCCGGTTGAGCAGCGCGGCGTAGATCAACCACGGGCCCATCATCCAGCCGATGTTGGTCGGCCAGCAGACGACGCTGCCGCGCCCGATGTCCTGGTGGAAGCGGCCGTCCATGCCGCACTTGATCGGCGTGAGCTGGGTCCACGGGATGGCTTTGGGATCACCGGTCGTGCCGGACGAGAAGAGGATGTTGGTGACGGCGTCGGGGGCGGCGGCGACCGACGGGAACGGCTCGGGGCTGCCGAGGACGTCAGACCAGAGGAGGTCCCCGGGCCGGAGCCGGGGGGGGCTGGTCTCGTCGGCGTTGATGACGATGGCGGGCCTCTCGGTTGCGTCGCGGACCTTGTCGTACATCTCGATCGCGCGGCCGCCTCGGGTGAACGTGTCGACGGTGACGACGGCGTCGGCGCCGGCGATGTCGAGGCGTCGCGCGACCTCGCGCGGGGCGAAGCTGTCGGCGATCGACACCACCGCACAACCGGCGCGGATGATCCCGAGGTATGCGGCCACGCATTCCACCGTCATGGGCATGTAGAGCGCGACACGCGATCCCGCTCCGAAGCCCAGGTCGCGCAGCCCGTGGGCAACCCGGTTCACCATACGGTTGAGCTCGCCGTAGGTGACGAAGGTGCTCGTGTCGCCGCCCTCGCCGCCGCGAACGATGGCGGTGGCGCAGCTGTCGGCGAGGAAGCACGAGTCGACGATGTTGAATCGCGCGCCGGGCAGCCAGCGCGGGTTCGTGGGGCCGTCTGACAGGTCGAGCATCGTCTCCGGTGGGCGCTCGAAGACGATGCCCAGCTGGTCGATCACGCGATGCCAGAACTCGGCCCGGCGCTCGATCGATCGACGGTGCAGCTCGGCGTACGAACCGGCTCCGAGGTCTGCAGCGAGCCGTTCGAGATTCGAGCCGGCGATCCGGTCGGCGTCCGGCACCCAGGTCGGCAGCGGTCCGAGCGCCGGATCACGCGCGTCGCTGAGCTCGAGGAACCGGTGCCACTGCGCTTCGAATCCGATGGACGGGTCTCGCCGCACCCGTTCCACGAACTCCAGCCACTCGGCCGTCTGGCTGTCGATCTCCGGTGATTGCATGATCGTTGATCATAGCGAAGCCGGCTCAATGGACGTGTGTTGGTGACGCGGTTTCCTTTTCCCCTCCTTCTCCATCACACCCTGGTGGTTCTCTTCACGACGTTGCGAGGGGAGAGGGAGGAGGAGGGGAACAAGAAGATGTGTCGCCCGGAGGAGCTGTCAGACGTTCTTCGATGCGCGGTCGACGCGGACGACCTGGTCGGTGGGGAGGAGCTCGAGCAGGCGGTCGACGGCGGCACCGACCTCGGCCTCGGTGCCGGCGTCGACGGTCACCCACACCTGGTAGTCGCTGCCGGTCTCGTGGCGCGGGTAGCTGCCGATCTTGACCTTCGGGAACTCGGCGTCCACCTCGCTCAGGATGGCCGCGACCGCGCTCTCGTCCGAGCTGAGGTAGAGGTTGCCGGAGGCGTGGGACTCGCCGATCAGAACCTCGCGCAGCGCTTCGATCTTGGCGGCGAAAAGTCTCGGGATCCCGGGCAGCAGGTAGACGTTGCGGCACACGACGAGCGGCATGTTGCCGTCGGACGAGTAGAGCAGGGTCGAGCCCTCCGGCACGTTGGCCATGCGCAGCGCGCCCTCGGTGAAGCGCTCGCCCCACCAGGTACGGATCATCCGCTCGAGCTCGGGGTTGCGCTCGATGCCGACCGAGAACGCGCGCGCCACCGCCGCCACGGTTCGGTCATCGTGGGTCGGGCCGACGCCGCCCGAGGTGATCACCGCATCGAACCGCTCGGAGCAGAACCGGACCTCGGCCGCGATCTCCTCCTCCTCGTCACCCATCGTGACGATGCGCTTCAGGTCGACGCCCAGGTCGCACATGAGCCGAATGATCCGCTCGGTGTTGGAGTCGCGCACCTTGCCCGACAGGATCTCGTCGCCGATGATCAGCGCAGCGGCCGTCGTCATTCGACGAGGATAGGCCCCCCGCCGGTCCCCGACAAGTCAATCGTGACCGAGGGGAAGAGTGGCCGCGTCGGACCATCGCAGCAACCACCAAAACACCAAGGCACGAAGGAATCACAAAGGCGACGCAGTGCGGTCCGGCTGTCGGTCGGACCGCACTGCGAACTTCGTGACATTCTTTGTGGCTTCGAGTCTTCGTGGTTGCGACGTGCGGTCTGCTGGGCGACGAAGGGAGATGGTCGTACTTCGTAGATGTGGTCAGAAGATGTCCGCGCCGAACAAGCGGCCGTGGTAGACCACGAGCGCGATGTAGATGACGATTCCGATGACGAAGAGCGGGAACGAGATCTCGTCGGCGCGGAAGGTGGTCCGACCGCGGGCGATGGCGACGAACGGGATCACCGAGGTCTGTCGGCAGAACTCGACGAAGGTCTCGCCTCTGGTGCGCTTGAGGCGCGCGTCGAGATGGAATGGACCGACCGCGCCCAGCACGAGGAACGAGCCGAAGAATGCGATGTCGCCGACGGCGCCGTTGGCGAGGATGTGTGCGAGACCGAATCCGGCCAGCCCCATGTTCATGGGGTGGCGGGTGACACGGAGGATCCCGCGCGGCTCGTTGTTGCCGGGGATCATACTCGCTGGGCTCGGGTCGCCCAGCATCAGCACGAGCAGCTCGATCGCGATCAACATGAGCACCAGGGCGATGCCGCGTTCGACCCACGGTCCGAGGTCCCACAGCACCGGCCCGAGATGACGGTTCTGCCACCAGATCACCGCCGCCGGGCCGAGGGTCAGGAAGGAGACCACGGAGTAGACGCCCCGGAACGGCCACAGGCCGAGCTTGGCGACGAGATTTTCGCGAATCGTGCCGTGCGACAGCCCAAGGTGGGTCACGACGAACAGCGTCGAGAAGATGACGATGAGTGTCAGGATCATGGTGGGGGGAGTATACCCAAGCTCTCAGCTGTCAGCGATCAGCTATCGGCTCCTCCCATCGCACCGGGCCGAAGCTGTCGGCAGAGCACCCCCATGGAGCTGAGCCTCCTCGGAGAGCCGGTTTGGCGGACGGCGCCAAGGGGGTTGTGGGCGTGACAACCCCAGATCGCTCTTGGAGGGCCAGGCGTTCTCGCTCGCGACGATTCGGACCCGCACGTCGACCGCAATTGCGTTCAAAGTTCGTGCGGGAGGCTGGGCTGAAGGCTGATGGCTGACAGCTGAACGCTTCATCCCCGCCAGTCGCGGAAGAACAGCGCCTGCTTGTGGACCGGCTCGGCGCGGGCCTCGAGCTCGGCGAGCTGGCTGTCGCTCATCGGCGTGAAGGCGCGCGCGAGAGCCACGTTTTCCTCGAGCTGGGCGATGGAGTCGCAGCCGATGATGACGGTGCTCACCGGCAGGCTCAACACGTAGCGCAGGGCCTCGCGCATGTCCAAGGTGCCCGGGACGGTGCCGGCATATCGCGAGTTCGGATCGTCGGGCGCCGTCCAGGACTTCAGGATCAGGCCGCGGGCTGGGACCTTCATGCCGATGATGCCCATCTCCTTCTCGACCGCGAGCGGCAGCAGCTCGGCCTTGAAGCTCAGGTGGTGCGGGTCAGCGGCGTTGAGCGCGAGCAGGATGGTGTCGAAGTCGAAACGGTTCATGGCGGCGATCAGAACATCCGGATCCGCGTGGCCGGAGATGCCGAGGTGACGGACGATACCCTGATCGCGGGCCTCGACGAGTGCCTCGATGGCGCCGCCCTTGGCGAACGCCGCGTCGACCTGGTCCATCCGCGACAGGGCGTGGATCTGCCACAGGTCGATGTGGTCGGTGTTGAGCAGCTCGAGCGACCGCTCGAGCAGCTTGAGCGAGCCGTCCCGGGTCCGGTCGTGGGTCTTGGTGGCGAGGTAGGCCTCGGACCGCCGGCGCTTCATGACCTCGCCGAAGTACTGCTCGGACCAGCGGTGCTCGACGCCGCCGTAGCGGGCCGAGGTGTCGACGTAGTTGACCCCGAGGTCGAGGGCGCGCTCGATGAGCGGCACCGCGACGTCGAAGTTGTCGGCCTTCTCGATTGCCGACTGGCCGCCGAGGCTGAAGATCCCGACCTGATAGCCGGTCGAGCCAAGATTGCGGGTCGGCATCGCCTTCGGAGTAACGGGGTTGTCAGGCAGTGCGGGCATGGTTCGGGGCTCGCCGCCGAGCACGCCCTTGGCGACGAAGCCGGCCGCCGCGGCGGTCCCGAGCTTGAGCACGTCGCGACGTTCGATCGTCGGGCGGTCGTCCTTGGAGTGTGACATCAAAACCTCCTGCGGTCGTCAGCGGACCCTGCGCAGGTCCCGGAACAGGCCGTCCTGTCCGTCGTAGTCATCGATCTCGACGTGGCCGTCGGCGTCGATCGACAGCGCGGCGGCGACGTGGAGCGTGCCGTCCCCGCGGCCGGAGAAATCGTCGATCTCGACGACCGCGATGCCGAACGGATAGTCGAGCGACTCCTTGCCGAGCTGCTGCTCGTCGACCTGAATCCGGCGCGGGGTGAGAAAGACAATGCGGTGCCCGTCACCGGTCGCCTCGGCTGCGACCAGCGCGATGGGCCGCACCTCGGCACCGAGTCGGAGCTGGCCGTCGTTGCGAAAGCGGACGGCAGCGAGCAGCGCGCTCTGACCACCGTTCGCCAGGACACCGCCGAGCTGCCGGAGCTCCTCGAGCGACGTGTAGCGGTTCACCGCCAGGGTCAGCGGCATGCTGCGGGTGCCCTCGGTGGTGGTGACCACCGCGGTTGCCGTGAACTCGCGACCGGGACCGTCGGCCGATGCCGGAACCGCGCCGCAGAGCGCTGCGAAAAGGCCGACAAGACTGACGATGTGCGAGATCTTCATGGTTGCTCCGCTTCGAAGACAGGATCGGCTCACAGTGTATATCGATTCTCGGGTCGTGCGGGATTCCCGGGGGATGTCGAATCTCGACATCGGCCGTCTGGCTCGCTCGCGCCTGGTGGCGCGATCGACCCAGCGTCACCCGGGCAGCGTGGTCGTACGAAGGACGCCGGAACAACACTGACCACGCTGCCCGGGCGCCGGCGGCCTTCTTCGGGTTACGGTCTCGTTTGGGCGTGGAATGCGGCTTCTGAGGATCGCGATCGAAGAGTTGTGGAAGCGGGCGTCTCGCCCGCCAACGGTCGCCGTGGGTTG
>JASFPU010000232.1:0-5575 GCA_050115855.1 Holophagae bacterium | reverse complement strand
GTTTTCGTACGACCACGCTGCCCGGGTGACGCTGGGACGCGTCCGCCGTCAGGCGGTCGCGGAGCAGAAGGCTGATGTCGTAGGGACCTGGCCCTAGAAAAGCTCCAGCTCCTCGACGCTCCCCTTGCCGTCGCGGAGCAGCACCGGCAGCTCGCCGGACAGGTCGACCACGGTCGACGGGCTGGCGACCAGCGGGCCGCCGTCGACCACCACGTCGACCCGCTCGTCGAGCGTCGACTCGATCTCGAGAGGGTCGATGACCCACTGGTCGTCCGGGGTCCGGACCGAGGTGGTCAGCAGTGGCTCGTCGAGCTCGGCGAGCAGCGCCAGGGTGATCGCGTTGTCGGGCATCCGAACGCCGATCGTCCGCCGCTTGCGGAGCATGATCTTCGGCACCTCGGCGGTCGCCTCGAAGATGAAGGTGTAGGGTCCCGGGAAGACCCTCTTGAGCAGCCGAAAGTAGGGGGTCGTGACGCCTTTGGCGTACTGGCCGACCGTGGTCATGTCGTTGACCAGGATGGCGAGCGGCTTCTTGGCGTCCATCCTCTTGAGCTCGTAGATCCTCTTGATTGCCTTGGTCTCGTTGATGCCGCACGCGAGCCCGTACACGGTGTCGGTGGGAATGACGGCGACACCGCCCTTGCGCAGCACGCCGGCGGCGCGTGAGACGAGCCAGGGCTCGGGCTCGATGGGGTCGATCTCGACGATCACGGCATCCCTCCAGACACCTGTGTATAGCCGGGCGACCGGACGACGTCAACAGCCCGCCGGGGCGGGGTACAATGCCGGACACTGCCGCGTTGCGGCGAGACCGAACAGAACCAATCGAGGGAGGTCAGGCATGAGCGAGAGCGGACTCACGAAGATCGGCGTCATCGGCATCGGCACCATGGGGAACGGCATTGCCCAGGTGGCCGCCCAGAGCGGGTTTGAAACGGTCGTCATGGATGTCGACGCCGGGGTCCTCGAGAAAGGCCTGGACGCGATCAGCCGAAGCCTCGACCGCCTGGTCAAGGCGTTCGAGAAATCGGCTGGCGAGAAGGGCATCGACAGCGATGCGAAAGAGCAGGCGATCGGTCGCCTGACCACCACGACCCAGGCCGAGGACCTGCTCGACTGCGACCTGATCATCGAGGCCGTGCCCGAGAAGCCCGAGCTCAAGGAGAAGATCAACCGCAACCTCGCTGAGCTCGGCTACGACAAGATTCTGGTCTCCAACACGTCCGGCATCTCGATCACCCGACTCGGTGCCGCCTACGGCAAGCCCGACCGCTTCATGGGCATGCACTTCATGAACCCGGTGCCGATGCAGAAGGGCGTCGAGATCATCCGCGGGCTGGCGACCTCGGACGCGACCTACGACACCGTGGTCAAGCTCTGCCACGACATGGGCAAGATCGAGATTCCCGCTGAGGACAAGGCGGGGTTCGCCATCAACCGGATGTTCGTGCCCTTCGTCAACGAGGCGATCCGGGTCGTCGAGGAGGGTATCGCCGCGGTCGACGATGTCGACAAGTGCACCTACTGCCTCGGCCACAAGATGGGGCCGCTGATGACCGCCGACTACGTCGGCCTCGACACCATGCTCTTCATCTGCCAGGTGCTCGAGGACGAGTTCGGCTCGTTCTACAAGCCGAGCCCGTTGCTCAAGCGGCTCGTCGAGTCCGGCCAGCTCGGCGCCAAGACCGGCTCGGGCTTCTACGTCTGGGAGAAGTACAAGGCCACCGGCGTCAACCCCGACGTCGCGCGGTACCGGATCGGCTGAAGCGTTCAGCCATCAGCGGTCAGCGGTCAGCCCCATCGCACGGTGTCCGGGCTGGAGTCGGGGTGTGAACGTGTCGATCGCTCCCCGGGGGCCATCGCTCGGTGGTTCGTCACACGAGCCGATGTCCTTCCCGCTGGGGTGTTCGCGCTGATGTGCCCGCGGCATGAGCTGACGGCTGACCGCTGACGGCTGACAGCTAGCCCGCGAGCGCCGGGCGGGTCGACTGCCAGGCCGGCAGGGCCTCGATGGTACCGTACCAGCGCTGGATGTTGGGAAACTCGTCCATCGGCAGCTCGGTGGCCTCGGCGTAGGTGAGCTCGGCCGCGACCGCGAGATCGGCCAGGGTCATCCGTTCACCGACCACCCAATCGCGCCCGTCCAGATGCTGGTCGAGTGCCTTGGCGTGGCGGCTGAACTTGGCCACCGCCTCCTCGATCCGCGCCGTGTCCGGTTCCTGGCCGATGAGCGGCTTGAGCAGCTTCTGGAAGAACAGCATGCCGGTCGCGAACATGAAGTGCGATTGCTCCCAGAACATCCACTGCAGGATCTCGATCTTGTGCTCGTCGGACCACAGGTCCGAACCCGCCTTCTCGGCCAGGTAGATCATGATGCAGTTGGACTCGAGCACCGTGCGGTCGCCGTCGACCAGCGCCGGGACCATGCCGTTGGGGTTGATCGCGAGGTACTCGGGCCGCGCCTGGTGGCCCCGCGCCAGATCGACGAACTCGAAGTCGACGTCGATGCCGAGCAGCTCGACGAGTGTTGCCACCTTGCGGCAGTTGGGGGAGTTCGGGTGATAGTAGAACTTCATTGATGGCTCCCTCGGTGCTTTGAACGAGGATACAGGATCTCGATCGGTGTCCGCGTCCGCCTCCGAGTCCGTGCCCGATGCGCCGATCGGGAGCACTCGGGTCTCCCCGTGGAAGATCGCGTCGCTCCTACCCCGAGGATTCCCGAGACAGAGGATGGTCTGAGTATCGAGAGGTTGTGCGCTCGGCTTGGTACGAGCGAAGCGAGATCCACCACGATTCGTCCGACGAATCGTCACAGCACCCACGCATACCCGACCTTGATGAAGACCGTCCGATCGGTCCGGCGAAGGTCGTGCTCGTGGCTGCCGGCCGAGGCGTCCGAGTAGCCGACGAACAGCACGGTGCGGGGATTGACCTTGTAGGAGAACAGCAGCTGGCTGAAGAACTGTCGAACCTCGGGGTCGCGGCCGTCGCTGTAGAGCTCGGCGTTGAAGCGGTCGCTGACATGCTGGAGGATGGCGCGCACGAAGCAGCGGGGGTTGAACTGCCAGGATGCGGTGAGTTGGCCGATGGTCGAGGTGTAGAGCCAACCCTCGTCGACCTCCATGCGCTCGCGGGCGAGCTGGGGCTCGACCAGGAGGTGACGGCCGAAGCGGTACCAGAAGCCGCCGTCAACGGTCACGAAGTCCCCGGGACGGATGTTCGCGTAGTCGACGCCGCCGCCGCCGTTGACGTTGAGCCAGGCGTGGGAGTGGGCATTCGGCTTGAGGCAGATGTGGAGCTTCAGGCGGTTGAAGTCGAACTCGCGGCCGCCATAGCCCTCGCGGGCGCGGCTCGGGCGGATCACGGAGTGGGACTGGAGAGGCCCCTCGACGGTGAGCTGGATGACGTCCTCGTGGAAGAGTACGAAGCCCTGCTGGTCCTCGGTGTGGGCGACCTTGCCCAGCAGCTGCATCCGTGAGTACCAGCTGGTGTCGGTGGCATTCCAGTTGTAGCCGCCGCCGACCTCCGCGTGCCGATAGCCGACCTGGGGCATGAAACCGAGGTCGGCACGGAAGCCGTCGCCGATGTCGGCGTACGCGGCCCACCACTCCCAGGTGCGGGTGTCGTGGACGTAGACCAGCTCGGCGGCCCAGTCGTCGAAGGTCCCGGTCGGCTGGTCGAAGTCCGTCGCGACCTGGTCCGGGTAGCGGGTGCGCGACCCCAGTGCCTGCACCGTCACCCGATCCCGAGGCGACAGCCGGAGGTCGGCGTCGGCGCCGGCCACCCGGTTCAGGTAATCGTCGGCCTCTCGGTCGGTGGCCAGGGCCCCGACGGTGAAGCGGCTGCCGAGGTCGAGCTTGTATCGGAAGACCGATGACGTGTTCGACCGCTCCAGGGAGGTGAGGCCTGAGCTCTGGCTGCCGGGGATGATGAGGTTGGTCACGTCGTCGTCGACCACGTAGGCGCCGATGGTGTGCACGCCCTCCTTACCGGTCACCTTGAGCCCCCAGGTGGGCTCCCGGATCATCCGGGTGTAGACGGCGTCCAGGCCGGTGTCGAAGAAGTCGGCGCCCTCCATGAAGAAGGGCCGTAGCTCCGGAAAGAAGATGGCGAAGGGACGGTTGACGCTGAGCTGGAGCGCGTCGGCCTCGACCTGGGAGAAGTCGGGGTTGAGGGCGGCGCTCAGGGTCAGGTTGGGAGTGAAGCCCCAGCGGACGGTGGCGCCGAGGTCGATCTCGACGTCGCCGGATGTCATGGGCCCGTCCGGGAAGGGGTCGCGGAGGTCGGTCCGCGACCCGGTCAGCGTCGGCACGATCTCCAGGTTGCGGCCCGGCGACACCCCGGCGAAGCCCACGATCTTGTGGGCCTGGCACAGGTAGCAGTTGTTGCTGCGGTCGCGTGGGAACGACCCCATCTGGTGGGGCAGGTTGCGCGGGTAGACGCGGATGGCGTCGAAGCCCCAGACCTGGGGCCCGTCGCTGCGCTGGAACCGCAGGGTCGAGAACGGAATCGCGAGCTCGGCCGACCAGCCCCAGTCGCTGATGGTCGCCGCCGAGTCCCAGATGCCGTCCCACGGGGTGTGGCCGTCGACGGTCTCGATGACGTCCTCCTGCACGCCTGCGGGGTTGACCGCGAACAGGTAGTCGCGGCGTTCGTCGTTGAAGGTGTCGAGCACGATGCCGACGGCGTCGTCGGCGCCGAGGCTGTCACGGTCCGACAGGTGAGCCCGGATCGCGCCCGGCTCGGGATCGAAGGCCCGAAACGCGACGTAGAGCTGCCGGTCGTCGTGGTAGACGAGGACCTCGGTGGCCGCTGCTGGCGTCGTGTTCTCGCCGGGTTGGACCTCCCAGTCCAGGGTCATCGACCAGGCCCGCTCCCACACGGTTTCGTCGAGCACGCCGTCGATGGTCGGCCGGGCGTCGAGGTTGGGGATCGGGAACGGTGCGGCGTCGTTGGCGGTGGCCGACGTGACCCAGGGGACCGTGGCGCAGACGGCGGCGACGAAGGCGGCGATGTCGGCTCGGCGCGGCATCGTTGTCGGTTTCACCGGCTCCTCCATGGCGAGGTTCTACGGCCGCCGGGCGATTCTGTTTCCGGTTCTTGAGATTCGTGAACCCTTCGAACCTTTGTCGCCGCAACGACATCCAACTCAGAGGCTGCCGGAGGCACGAAAAAGCGGCCCCGGAGGGCCGCCATGCGGGGGATGTCGCGTCGAGACGAAGCTACTGGGGACCGCGCCGTCCGCCGGCGTGGCGCTTGCCGACCCCATGGCCCGGTCCGAAGAGCTCGAGGATGTCGCGCACCTGCTGCTGCTGGTCGGGAGTGAGGACGTTCCACGCCTGGGCGGTCACCTCGGCGCCGATCAGCTGCATCTCGACGTGGAGCCGCGCCTGCGATTCGAAGTGGGCGCGGAACTCGGTCTCGTTCCAGTCGCCGATCTCGTGGCTGTCCCGGAACGCGTCACGAGCCGCCGCGGCCTGGTCATGGAGCGCGTCGAGCTCGGGCTGGCGCGCGTCGACGATGGCCTGGATCTGGCTCTGCTGGGCGTCGGTCAGGCCGATGCGGTCGCCGACGC
>JASFPU010000231.1:0-5587 GCA_050115855.1 Holophagae bacterium | reverse complement strand
CGTCGATCCCTGTCGTGGGATCGACGGGGAGAATTGAAACACGGAATAAAAAAATCGGCCACCGCTGGGCGGTGGCCGACGGTAGGGAGTGCGACTGGCGATCTAGAAGCGATAGCCGACGCCGAGGCCGTAGACCCAGGGGTTGACGTCCGTACCGATGGAAAGCAGCGTGTCGCCGCCGACCTTGAGGTCGGCGTCGGTGTCGATCTGGATGTACTTGACGTCGCCGTTGATGTGGAAGTGCTCACCGAGGAACACGCTCAGGCCGACCTGACCGGCGAGCCCGAACGAGTTCGAGAAATCGATGTCGGTGATGCCGAGCCCGGCCAGATCGTCGGACAGGTCATAGCTGTAGAAGTAGGTGTAGTTGACGCCGGCGCCGATGTAGAAGTCCAGCAGGCCCTCCGGAAACGGGTGCCACTGGAGCGTCACGGTGGGCGGCAGCACCTTGACCGAACCGGCGCTGGCTCCGCTGAGGTCGCCGCCGGCAACGCCGAGATCGTGCCGGGCGGTCGCCGCGATGACCTCGACCCCCCAGTTCGGGCTGAACATGTAGGAGACGTCGACCTCGATGGTGGTCTTGGAGTCGACGGTCACCTCGCCGCCAAAATCGCCGATCGGATCGCTGCTGTCATTGGGTGAGATGTTGATCCCCCGCACGCGCAGGACCCAGTCGCCGGCGTTGGCGACGGCCGGCAGCGCGAGCAGCGCGATCATCACGACGATCAGTCCCTTGATTTTCATGTCTTCCTCCTCCTCCGTTGTTCGATTGACGTGGTACCGCATCATCTGCGTGGCAAGACACAGTCGAGATCGCGGAAGGGCAGCCCCCAGTCCGCCCCTCGGCGTCGCAATGATGCTACCACGAGACGGCTGATTCCGACTCGAATGTGGCCGTGTTGCCTCAGTACGTTTCAGCCGTTGACTGGGTTCGGACGAAGCACGGGCGCCAGGAAGAGATTGGCGCCGAGGCGTCCGATCAGCAGTGCGCTCGCGGCCGCGACCACGCCCACGGCACCGAGGGCGAAGATGCCGACGGTCAGCACGGCCACCGCGCCGCCGACCTCGATGACGGTGGCCAGGGTGACGGACAGTGTCCGCTTGCGGCGGACCAGGACCGCCCGCTGGAAGCTGAGCACGACCGCCAATCCCGGGATCAGGACCAGGATCCGGGTCGGGGTCAGTGCGAAGCCCGCGAGCTCCGCCGACAGACCCGACACGGTTTCGAACCAGAACCGGCCGAGCGGCGTCCAGGCGATGAGCCCGAGCCCGGCGACCAGCATTGCGCCGAGCGTCCAGGCGAAGCGCCGCAACGCCAGGAAGTGCTCGCCTCGGTCTCCCATGAGTGCGATGCCGACCTCTTGAAAGGCCAGTCCGAGACTCCGAAAGATGAAGACCAGCGAGTTGATCACCGGCAGGACGGCGAGCGACTCGATGGGCAACCGGCCGTGGCCGACGAAGAAGGTCACCAGCGGGTGGATGCCGAGCGCGAGCATGGCGGTCAGAGCGAGGGGGAGGTAGAACCGGGAGATCTCGCCATAGCCCATCGCCGGTGACGAATCGTCTTCGCCGATGAGCAGCGAACGAATCGCTCGACCGGCCATCAGGCGGCTGGTGAGCGACTCGGCGGTGACCCCGGCGGTGAGGGCTGCGGCGCCGACCACCGCTCCGGCGACGTCGGTCCATCGGACGAGCACCAGAGCGGTCGACGCCATGGCGGACAGTCGGATGACGGTCCCGTAGGCGACGCGACGGGTCTGACCGTGCCGGATCAGCACGCCCTGGTAGAAACGCCGGTAACCGATCGTGGCGGGCCACGGTAACAACACCAGCAGTGCCAGCCATGTCCGACCGGCCACGGCCTCGGGAAGCTCGATCAACCTGCGGGCGACGACGTCGAACACCGGTGGCAGCAGCAGCGCGCCGAGCGCGGCGGTCACGATGGCGTTGAGCCCGTGGGTGAAATTTCGAAGTCGCAGGTACGAGGACCGATCGGTGACCAGGGCGGTGGCCGCGCTGAGCATCATGATGACCGGCGACTCGGTGAGCAGGGCGAAGCTGAAGGCGACCCCGAACGCGGCCAGGTTGTACTCCGGCGAGTCGAGCCGCGCAATGACCGCGGACAGGAACGGACCCTCCATCGACATCATCAGCCAGGTCGCGGCCAACGGCAGCCAGAAGAAAAAGATCTGGCGCTGCGTGAGGTTCGGAGCCTGGTGCATGGTTGACGAGCCCGGCGCTCGCGGGCCGCGCAGAGAATAGCACCGGGCGAGTCGTGATGTCCGGGTGCTCCCTGCGACAGCCGACCGGACCGAACGAATTCTCAATTATTACAATATGCTTGCATTCTCCTAGTCGTACTATTACAATTGCGCAGATGCGCGATTATTGCTTGATTACAACGCTCAACCAATCGACTCGAGAGATGGGAAGGAGGATTCTTCGGATGTCAAGTTCGAAACCCAGTCTCAATTTCATGTTCATTGCGACGCTGATTGCCGGCGCCGCAATGCTGTCCGCTCAGGGTGCCTGGGCTCAGGTACCGCTGGAGTTCAACGAATCAGGTGACGCTCTGCCGGGCGGTTCGGTCATGGTGACCGTGAGCACCACAGATGGTTCGACGATCCAGAGCGTCTCCTGGACCCAGACTGCCGGCGTCGACGCCGTGTTGTCGGGCGCGGACACCGCCACGGTGACCGCGGTGCTCGGGGCTGAGGCTGACTACAAAGCCCAGCTGTTCCACGTACTCGAGGAGCCGCCGATCGGTCCGGACCAGCTGCCACCCAACGTGCCGCCGCCGAGCGACGAGTTTTACGGTGGGCAGCAGAACCGGTGGGAGGTGGTCGGCGCCAACCCGTTCGCGCTCGAGGAGGCCGCAGCGATCGAGCTCGACGTCATGGTGACGACCGACTCGGGCAGCTACGAGACCGAGTATGCGATCCACACGTCGCTGCGCTGGAAGGTGACCTCGGGCGTGTCGAACGTGGCGATCGGGATCCCGGTGCTGATCCACGGCAAGGACCAGGGTTCGTACGACTGGGCCCTCGCCGCTCCCGGTGGTTCGTCAGCCAGCCTGATGGACGGAGCCGGCCGGTATCCGGAGTTCACACCGGACGTCGCCGGGCTGTACACCGTCACCGTCACTGACGAGGCGACCACGGACACCGTGACTCTCAACGTCTACGCCGGCACCTGGCGCGGCATCATCACCGGCGAGGACCAGGACGGCAACCCGACGGTGGAGTCGAGCTGCAACGCGTGCCACGGCGACACCGTCGCCGACTGGGCCAAGACCGGCCACGCCGAGATCTTCAAATCGCAGCTCAACACCTCGACCCACTACGGCGAGAGCTGCTTCGCGTGCCACACCGTCGGTTTCGATCTGGACGTCGACAACGGCGGCATCGACGAGGCCTCCGACTACCAGGCCTTCCTCGACTCGGGGCTGATCAACGCGGCGGATCCGAACGCCTACGCCACGATGCTCGCCCAGTTCCCCGAGACGGCGAAGCACACCAACATCCAGTGCGAGAACTGCCACGGTCCGCAGGACAGCGACGCCCACATGCAGGGTGCGCGCGGCGGCATCTCGTCCAACAGCTGCGCGACCTGCCACGGCGAGCCGCTCCGGCACGCCCGCTTCCAGCAGTGGCAGCTGTCCAAACACGCCGACTACGAGCTCGCGGTCGAGGAAGGCCAGAGTGGGACCTGCTCAAAGTGCCACACCGGCAACGGCTTCCTCGCCTGGCTGCCGACTCTGGTCAGCGGCGGGGACCCGAACGAACCCGTCGAGGTGACCTGGACGGAGGACGAAACCCACCCCCAGACGTGCGTGACGTGCCACAACCCGCACGCCGCCGGCGACCTGTCGGGTGACGACAACAACGCCACGGTGTGGATCTCCGGCGACACGCCCGAGCTGCTCGCCGGGTTCACCGCCACCGACGTCGGCCGTGGTGCAATCTGCATGACCTGCCACAACACCCGGCGCGGGCTCCGTAACGACGACACATGGGATGCCACGTCAGACAAAGATCGTGCGCCGCACCTGGGTGCCCAGACCGATCTTCTGATGGGGCAGAATCTCTACTTCGTCGAGGTCGGCAACCGGAGCTACCACTCTCAGGTTGAGGACAGCTGTGCAACCTGCCACATGGCGGAGACCCCGCCGCCGCCGGATCTGGCGTACAACGAGGGCGGCACCAACCACACCTTCTACGCATCGAAGGACATCTGTGAGTCCTGCCACGACGTGGTCCGGGCCGAAGACGTCCAGGGACCGGTCGAGATGATGCTCACCGAGATCCACCACCAGCTCAACGAGGGTTGGGGGATGGTGATCGACGGTGCACTCGCCGCCGGCAACACCATTGACCTCGACGGCGAAGCGACCATCACGAGCACGTCCGACGTTGTCGCGGTCGAGTTCTCCGAGACCCGAGGCCGTCAGGCCCTGATCGTCACGCTCAGCGACAACATGGAGTACGGTCCATACGGCGTGGGCAACATCGACGTCGTGCCCGCAGCGGGCGACCCGGTCGCGATCTGGACGGTGGCGCCCGGCGATCTGCTCAAGTCGGGCTGGAACTTCCTGCTCTTCGAAACCGACGGCAGCCTCGGCGTGCACAACCCGAGCTTTGCCGAGGACGTGCTCGAGGCCACCGAGGATGCGCTCGACGTGATCGTCGGCGGTGGCCCCGGTGGTGGCGGTGCCAACGCGGTGTCGTGCACCAGCAGCTACGTCTACTGGACCGAGATCGCGGCCCGTAATGAGGGCTTCGAGGGCAGCGTCTGGCGGACCGATGTCGTCGCCAAGAACAACGGCGACGCGATGGCCAACCTGACGTTCTACCTGCACTCCGACAGCCAGATCTACGAGGCTCCGGCCTCCATCGACGGCGGGGCCCAGGGCATCTTCGAGGATGTCGTGGACATGATCGGCGCCGATGGCGAGAAGGGCGCGCTCGAGATCTGCTCGGATCAGCCGCTCGAAGCGGTGGCGCGGATCTTCAACGTGTCGGATGCCGGCACCTTCGGCCAGTTCCTCGACGGGATCAACTACAGCGGTCTCAACGAGGGTGACGAGGGCCGTCTCTACGGCCTGCGTCAGATGACCGACGAGTTCCGGACCAATATTTCGGTGACCAACACCGGGATGTCGGCGGCGACCGTCGAGGTCACGCTGTACGCGACCGACGGCTCCGAGCTCACCAGCTACGAGCTGACCGTCGGTTCCGGCATGGTCGTGCAGGACCTCGAGCCCTTCCGCAGCCGGGCGAGCTCGCCCGACCTGGGCTGGGGCTACGCGACTGTCGAGGTGATGTCCGGTGACGGCATCATCACGTCGGCTTCGGTTGTCGACTCGCGCACCAACGACGCGACGACGATCCCGATGAAGTACTGATTCCCCGACCGAAAGGTCTTTCGGGCGGCGGCTTCGGCCGCCGCCCATTTTTTTCTTTACGCCGCGGAACCTATTCGACATCGGCCTTCTGGCTCGCTCCCGCCTGTCGGCGGGCTCGATCCAGCGTCACCCGATCAGCGCGGCGCTCGAAGAAGGCCGGACGAACCACTGCCGCGCTGGTCG
>JASFPU010000230.1:0-5603 GCA_050115855.1 Holophagae bacterium | reverse complement strand
AGCTCGCGGGGTGGATTCGGGCGCAGTGTGCGTGTTGGGTGGTTGTCGAGATCTGGCGGGACGTCATCGATCGGATCAACATCCTGCAGGCGACTCGGGCGGCCATGCGGACGGCCATCAGATCACTTGCCGGGTCCGGGACCGAGGCGGTGGTGGACCACGTCGAGCTCGGTGACCTCGGGGTGCCGGTTCACTCCATTTCGGGCGCCGACGATCTCTACTTTTCGGTTGCGGCGGCGTCGATTCTGGCCAAGGTCCACCGGGATCACGTCATGCAGGAATTGGCAGCCGAGGACGACCGTTGGAGATGGTCTCGGAACGTCGGCTACGGGACTCAGGAACACCGTCTCGCGATCGCCCGATTCGGCCGAAGTTACTTGCATCGAAGGAGCTTCCGGCTGGTGCGTGTGCTACCATAAACAGCGCGGACCGCACTCGGTAGGGGATTGTGACAACGGATGGCCATCAAACGGGACAAAATCCTGAAAACGGCTGAGAAGCTCGTTCAAAAAGGCAAGCTCGAGCCGGCCATCCGTGAGTTCGAGAAGCTCCTCCAGCTGGCGCCGGACGACACCAACACCGTCAACCGTCTGGGTGATCTGTACGGACGCGTCGGTGAGGTGGACAAGGCCGTCGCGCTGTACGAGAGAGTGGCGGAGAAGTTCGCCGACCAGGGATTCCTCCCGAAGGCCATCGCGATCTACAAAAAGATCAACCGGTTGGTGCCGCAGCGGCTCGACATCTTCGAACGGCTCGGTGAGCTGTACGCGGAACAGGGCCTGAAGGTCGAGGCCAAGAACCAGTTCCAGATGCTCGTCGAACATTACGTCAAGAACGACGACATCGAGGGCGCGATCCGGGTCAGCCAACGTCTGAGTGACATCGACCCTCGGGATCTCAGCGTGATCGTTAAGTTCGCCGATCTCCTGCTCGAGCAAGGCGCCTCCGAACCGGCGATGGAGGCGTATGGCGACCTCGGCGAGAAGCTGCTGGCACGCGGCCAGCTCGACGAGGCCGAACGGCTCTACCGCCGTCTGCTCGAGCGCGAAATTCCGCACGGCGAGATCATGCTTCCGATCTGTGGCCGGCTGCTCGATGCGGGTCGGGTGACGTCGGCCCAGGAGCTGCTGACCGCCGGCCTCGAGGTGGCGCCCGAGAGCACCGGTCTCCAGACGCTGCAGGTCCGCACGTCCATGGCGCTCGGTGACACCGAGCGCGCCGTCGAGCTCGCCCGTGAGGTGCTCGAAAAGGACCCGGAGAACACCGACGTGCGCAGCCTGGTCGGCAACGTTCTGATATCGGAAGGCGACCAGCAGGAGGCGGCGGAGATGATGATCCCAGCCGCCGAGGCGCTGCTCGAAAAGGCCGATTACTCGCGCGCTCAGCAGATGCTCCGAGAGCTGGTCAAGACCGCTCCCGGCGACGAGCGGATTCTCCGACTCGCGGTCCGGGCGTTCCGTCCGTCCGGTGATCAGGAGATGATCACGACGCTGACCGCCTCGCTGGCGGAGGTCTGTTTCGAAACGGGTCAGGAGGACCAGGCGCGGCGTCTCTTCATGGAGCTCGTCGCGACCGATCCGACCAACGAGCAGTATCGGAAGCGGTTAGCCCAGCTCGACGGTGCGACCATCACCGACGACGAGCCCGACGCCGGCGTGATGGAGCTCGGTGAGATCGACGACGGCGTCCCGCCGGACATCAGCTTCCCGAGCGACGACGAGGTCGAGATCATCGACATGGACGACGAGGCGCCGGCGCCCGACGCTGCGTTCGATCCGAGCGAGCGGATCAGCGAAGCCGCGGTCTTCATCAAGTACGGCCTCAACGAAAAGGCGGTCGCACACCTCGAAGACGTCATCGGGCGGGTTCCCGACCATGTCGAGGCGCGCGAGACCCTTGCTCGGCTGTACGTGACGATCGGACAACGCGCCGATGCCGCCCGAACGATCGAGCCCGTTGTGGCGCACCACCGGGCAGCGGGCAGGGACGACGAGGCGAGCCGTCTGACCGAGGAGTACGGCCTGGCCCCTGGCATCGAGGACGAGGACAGCGCGGTCATCATCGTCGACCTCGACGATGAGGCGGGCGACGTCGCCGGTGATTCGGCTCCCATGTCGGCGCCGGGATCACTGCCGGACGTCGACGATCTCGTCGCGGAGGCGGTGCGGTCGCAGACGACCGACAGTCCGCGGATCGAAGCCGAGCCCGAGCTCCCGCAACCCGCGGAACCCGTCGAGCTCGAGCCCGAGGTCGTCGAGGAGGAGCTGGTCGAGATCAGCAGCGGCGTCGACGGTCCGTCGCAGAGCGAGCTGGCGCAGCTCGACCTGTTCATCGAGCAGGAGCTGCTCGACGACGCGGTCACGATCCTCGACCGTCTCGACAAGGAGTACCCCGGGGACGCCGATCTGGCCGAGCGACGCACCCGTCTGGTCGACAGCTTGGCGGCGGCGAACGCCGGCGGCAGTGCAGCACCACCGTCCGAACCTCAGCCGCCGATCGAGCCGCCTGCCCCCGTGCCGCCGGCCGAACCGGAGCCGGTCGAAGAGTACATCGACCTCGCGAAGGAGCTCGAAGCCGAGCTCGCGGAGGAGGAGGCGATGGTCGAGGAGGCGACCGGCCGCGGCAAGGGCGAGGCGCTCCTCGATGAGGTGTTCAAGGAGTTCCAGCGCGGTGTCGCAGAGCAGCTTTCGGAGGACGACTCCGATACCCACTTCAATCTTGGAATCGCCTACAAGGAGATGGGCCTGCTGGAACAGGCGATCGGCGAGTTCCAGGTCGCTGCCCACGATCCCGAGTTCTTCGTCGAAGCGTGCTCGATGATCGGCGTCTGTGCCAACGAGGTCGGCAATCACGCGGAGGCTGCGGAGTGGTATCAGAAGGCGCTCGTCGCTCCCGACCTGTCCCCTGATGCCCGTGCGGCGCTTCGGTACGAGCTCGCCCTCGCGTTCGAGAAGACCGGGGATCTGGAGCAGGCGGCCGGTCTTTTCGAGCAGATTGCCGCCAGCGATCCCGGGTACCGCGACGTCGCAGCCCGGCTGGCGAGCCTGTCCGAGCAGCAGCGACAGATTAATTAGTGGTCCCGCGACATCGGCCTTCTGGGTCGTCTCCGCCTTCCGGCGGGATCGATCCAGCGTCACCCGGGCAGCGTGGTCGTGCGACGGCAGCCGGAGAAGCTGCGGCCGCGCTGATCGAGGCGCTCATGGCTTCGGATGCAGCAGCCGCCAGGTCATGGCGCGAACCTCGTCGAAGAGCTGGAGGGCGTGGCGCGCCGCTCGTTGATCGATGGCGTTGGTCACCATGAGCAGCTGCAGGTGGCAGTCGACCTCCTTGGCCGAGCCGTAGGCGATACGCCAGTGGTGGAAGCGGTCTCGACCGATGTCCAGGGTCGCCCGTCGGGCGATTCGTCATGCCCTGGACATCGGTCGAGGCATCGACTATTCAGATCTTCGCGAACGGCCCGGAGGTGACCATGAACGGCGGGCCCGCAGCGCATCGCTGTTCCTGATCCTGCCACTGTCACTGCCACTGCCACTGCCACTGCCACTGCTACTGACGACCGCGGGCGTGACGCGCCAGCTGCGCGGCGCGCACGAGATCACCTCGGGCGGCAACGCCGATGACCGAGCCGTCGCGATCGATCACGGGAACGACGTCGGGCCCGTTCGGATCGAACGCCGCCACCGCGTCCTCGATCGACACGTCGCTCGAGATCGGGTCGGCGAGGGTTCCGGCGAGCGCCGCGACCGGCTGTGTGCCTGGTTCGTCCGATCGGAGTCGCGACCAGAGCCTGGCGGCAGGCAGGTAGCCGACCGCACGACCACCGTCGATCACCAGAAAGTCCGCCAGCGGTGTCGTGACGGACTGCTCGGCGGCCTCGGACAACGTCGTCGTCCGGTCGACGCGGATCAGCTCGGTTCGCACGAGGTCACGGACCCGACGGTCCGCGAAGTGCCGGACCGCGAGCGCGTAGCGGAGCTCGGCATTGGCTGCAGGGAGGATCAGCAGGCCGGCGAGGACGAGCCAGAAATCCTGCATCACGCCGACGACGAGGAGCGTGACGGCGGCGATCTGCCCGATCGAGGCCGCCCACACCGTGGCTCGGATCCAGCCCATTCGCATCGTCAACAGCGCGCGGAGCATCCGGCCACCGTCGAGGGGAAAGGCCGGCAGCAGGTTGAACCCGGCGAGAATCACGTTGGCCCAGAACAGCATCGACAGCAGCCGCGCACCGAGGGAGTCGGCCGGAGACACAACCGAGCCCGAGGTCAGAATGTACAGGACGGTGGCGATTCCCAGGTTGACCGCGGGTCCCGCCGAGGCGATGGCGAGCTCGACCCGGCCGTGTGGTGGACGCTCCGCCATGTGGGCGACGCCGCCGAACGGGTACAGCGTGATGCCGCTGATCGGCACTCCGTGCCGAAGCGCGGTCACCGCGTGACCGAGCTCGTGCAAGGCGACGCAGCCGAAGATCGCCAGGATCAGACTCTGCTCGACCATCGCCGAGCCGATACCCGAGGTCACCGCCGTGCGCCAACCGAGGATCAGCATGAGCAGGAGAAAGGTCGCGTGGACCGAGATCGGGATACCCCGGATCGTCGCGATGCGAAACGACCAGCGCGAGGTTCGGGCGGGGGCCGACGGAGACGTCACTGGTGGATTGTACGTGGTTCACGCCGGCAGCGATCGGTCTGCGAACCCACAGATCACACAGATGGACACAGATGCCATCGCAACGTCGCAAACACGAAGTAAAGGTGCCCCGGTACGGTGGACAGTCATCCGCTTTCGTTGCCCCTGATTGCTGCCGTTTTATCTGTAACATCGGCCTTCTGGGCCGTCGCCGCCTGCCGGCGGGGCCGACCCAGCGTCACCCGGGCAGCGTGGTCGTGCGAAGGCAGCCGGATCAACACAGACCACGCTGCCCGGGCGCCGGCGGCCTTCCTGCTGGCCGGTGTGGCTGCCCGAAGTTCAACGCTCGGGCTCGGCGATTGCCACCTTCACACTTTTCCGAATGCGTCGAGAGGCGGGAGCGGCGGGGCGAGAAAAGTGTGAAGATGGCACGTCCGCCTCAACGCGCCCTTGGCGGTGATCAGCGGCACGCCCGCCGGCGACGATTGAAGTCGCGGGGATAAAGGCGAAGGCGGTGAAGCGCCACGGGAACGGAACACTCGATGTAGGGTGGGCCTGGGCCCACCGTCCCGGTCGTGGAGAGCCGGAGCGTGCCGAGGATTCGGTAGGGCATGGACGGTGGGCTCAAGCCCACCCTACGGCGACGGTGACCACGGCATTCTGACTCACCTCGTCGGATGCAACAGCGTCCAGGTCATGGCGCGGACCTCGTCGAAGAGCTGGAGGGCGTGGTGCGCCGCTCGGTGATCGATGGCGCTGGTCGCCATGAGCAGCTGCAGGTGGCAGTCGACCTCCTTGGCCGAGCCGTAGGCGATGCGCCAGTGGTGGAAGCGGTCTCGACCGCTTCTGCCGTGACCTTCAGCTAGATTTGCGGGTACCGACGAAGCCGACCGGATGACCTGATCGGCCAACGCCTTGACCGGAGCTGGGATCTGCCTGACGAGTGAGATCGCCATTGCTGCCGCTTCGAGCGC
>JASFPU010000229.1:0-5620 GCA_050115855.1 Holophagae bacterium | reverse complement strand
GCATGACCTCGGTCGAGGAGGCCGAGGGGGTCATCAACGAGCGCCAGTTCGACCTGCCGGACGCGATTCTCACGCCGCTCCGCGACATGGAGAGTGGCGACTCGATCCTGATCCGACTGCTCGAGTCGAACCCGCTGATGGAGCAGATCCCGCTCGTCGTGATCGCCAACGCGGGCGCCGACGAGCGCCGTCGGGCGCTTCGCCTCGGCCTGCTCGGTGTCGTCGCGCCGCCCTATGACGATGAAGAGGTCACGCTCACCACCAGGCTCGCGATCGACAAGCACCGCCACGATCAGGCGCTGTTCGGCTCGATGTCCCAGCTGTCGGTGGCCGATCTGCTGCAGACCGCGGAGGTCGGTCGGCGGAGCGGGTCGGTGAGCTTCCACCACGACGGCGGGGTCGGTCGCATCTGGCTTCAGGACGGCCGCGTGATCGGCGCCGAGATCACGGAGGGGACGAAGGGGTTGGAGGCCGTCTACGAGATCGCGACCTGGGAGACCGGCACCTTCGAGGCCGACTTCGGTGCGGCCACCGTCGAACCGCGTTTTTCCATGTCTCCCTCAGAGCTGCTGCTCGAGGCCATGCGTCGCCTCGACGAGCGGCGCGCCGCCGCGGCCGACGACACGGAGGGCGCGGTGCGCAGCGACACCCTGAACACCGCGTTGATCGTGTTGAACACGGTCGTCACGTACGCCGCCAACCACGTCGAGACCGATCTCGTGCTCGAGCGGATGGCCGCGATCCGCGGTGAGCTGTCGAGCGACGACGGTCTCCTCGAAGGAGTTCGGCTCGGTCCAGCCGGCGAGGTGACGATCGATGCCGAGTGGCGGCTGACGGGTTCGCCGGCGGACTTCGCCGGGTTCGTCAGCAGCTGGATCACCCGCTTCTTCTCGCTCATGGAGGAGGCGCTGGCCTGGCGCTTCAGCCGAAGCCGTCTGGCGAAGCTGCTGGAGCCGTGGCGCGACCGGACCGAGCGGCTCGGCTTCGTCGGCCTCGCCGACGGCGGCGATGACGAGCCGGGTGACGAGACCGGTGAACGCCGCCCTCGGCAGCCGGTGGTCCGCGGCAGCCTGCCCGAGGGGTGCCTGCTGCTCGACAGCGAGCTCCGCGTCGAGGCGTATGCACCGTTCGGGCTCCGGGTCAATCATCTCGACGCCGAGACCGTCACCGGCCGACTCTTCCTCGGGCTGCTGTCGGAGGAGGTCGCGGCAATGGCCGAGGTCATGCTGCGCTCCCTCGCCCGAATGCCGGCCGAGGAGCGCAACTCGTCGAGCGCCGAGTTTGAGGCCTCATCGGGGCACCGCACCGGTCTGTGGCGGATCAACCTGGTGCGCAGAATCGGCGACGGCGGTTTCATCGTTACCCTGGCCCGCCAACGGCTGTTGAGCGAAAGCCTGGCGCCGGAGGTCGTTCGGGATCCGCTGAACGGCTCGTTGTGGGACGCCGGTGGCGGTCGGGTCCTGCTCGCCAACGAGGATTTTCTCGACGCGTTCGAGAGCGTGTTCACCAAGCACATGGGATTCCGGCATCACGAGCTGCTGCGCGAGATCGGCCGCAAATGGGGCCTGCGGCACGCGCTCCGGCTCGAGCAACATGTCCAGCGTGAGTACCATCGGACGCTGCGCGAGATGGAGACCCAGATGGCCCTCGAGCTGCTGTCGTCGTCGTTGGGCGTGCTCGGCCTCGGCCGCTTCGACGCCGACCTGAGCCGGCGTGACGCGGGCATCATCGTCATTGCGCACCACGACAGCCCGTTTCCCGGCCACTTCGTGTCGGTCTCGGGAGGCGCGTGCCCAGTGCTGGCGGGCTTCCACTCGGCCGTGCTGACGTATCTGTCGGGCCGACGGCTGACCGCGCGCGAGGTCAGCTGCGCCGCCGGTCCCGACGACCCGTGTCTGTTCATCGTCGCGACGGAGGAGCGGGTGGTGAAGCTTCTCGTCGCACTGCCCGGTACCCCCGATCATGAGCTGGTCCAGGACATCGTGTCGGACGCGGACCGACGGGAGACGACGTGACCAAGCTGCCTGGAGAGGACAGCATCGCCGAAAAGCTCGGGCTGACGCGGTGGGACTACACCCAGGGTGACGACCGGAGCTTTCTGCTCGACCCGATCGGCAAGTTCTTCAGCACCTTCCGGTGGGACGGGACGCAGGACACCGCGGTCGTGATTTGTCGGTCGCCGACCTACGAGGGCGAGGCGGACTGAACCACCGTAACATGGCTCCCGGTCGACCTCGGGGCCGCCGATAAGACGGCTGTACGGACCTCAGTCGCCGGTGTGCTCGAACACGGTAACGGTCAACGGCTCGCGGTCGAGCGTGAAGCCGAGCTCCTCGCTGGCGCGGAGATCGACGGTCGACACCGTGTAGTCGGAGCCGTCGACAATGGTCGGCAGCGAGATCGAGCTCGTCCCATCGATCAGGGCCTTGATGTTCCCGGCGACGATGTTCGCCAGCTCGCCGAGGGTGTCGCGGGCGTCGTCGGCGGTGATCCGGTCCTCCGGGCGGGCGAACATGATCGCCGCGGCCCGCCGCACCAAGGGCAGGCCCGCTGCGAGCCGGACGCCGCCGAGAAAATCGCCGGTGATGTGGACCGCCGCTGTCATCGACGGCCCGGCGATCGGGATCGGTCGGTCCGGATCGGGGTCGAGGTCGAGGCCGAGCTGGGTCGACCAGACGGTGCGGACGATCTCCCGCATGGCGGCCTCGTCGGGAATCACGACGTCCTCCTCTCCGGCGATCGGTAGAACACCGCCCGGCCGATCCGGAGCCGTTCGAATCGGTCGTCGAGGTTGAGCGTTGTTTCGGCGGTTCCGAGCATGAGTAAACCGCCCGGACGGAGCTGCCGCAACGCCCGGTCGAGCACCCTGCGCTTGGTTTCGAGGTCGAAGTAGATCAGGACGTTGCGCATGCACAGAATGTCGATCGGAGGCAGTGCCGGTGCCTCGCGGACGAGGTTGTGACGAAAGAACGCGACCATCGACCGGATGTCGTCTTTCAGCCGCCAGCTGGTGCCTCTCTGCGAGAAGTACTTGACCAGAAACGACGCCGGCAGGCCCCGATTGACCTCGACCTGGGAGTAGGTGCCCTGCCGCGAGCGGTCGAGCACGCCGTCGGAGACGTCGCTCGCGAGAAGCCGCAGGTTCCAGGTCACGAGTTCGGGAAACGACTCGCGGATCATCATGGCGATGCTGTACGGCTCCTGCCCGCTCGAGCAGCCGGCAGACCAGATCACGATCGACCGCGTCGTCGTCCGTCGATCGGCAATGAGCTCCGGCAGGACCTCCTGGCGCAGCGCTTCGAACGGGAAGTGATCGCGGAAGAACGACGTCTCGGTGGTGACCACCGCCTCGACCGCGCGCCGGTGCGGCTCGCCGATCGGCAGTGACCGGAGGTGCTGGATGTAGTCGACGACGGAGCTGAAACCGGCGCTGCGCGCCAAGGGCATCAACCGGGAGTTGACCAGGTAGACCTTCGATCGGTCGAGGGCGATGGCGGTGCGGTCGCGGACGAGGGTGCGGACGTAGTCGAAATCCCGGCCCGAGACCGGCTCCGGCAGCACCACCCGGGGTGGGTTCTGAGTCACTTTCCGAACCCCACGCGGCGGACGATCTCGGGACCGATGTCGGCGCACGGCAGGACCGCTTCCGCGAGTCCGTTGGTGACGACGTGGCCCGGCATGCCCCAGACCACGCTGGTGCTCCGGTCCTGAACGACGATGCGGCCGCCGGCCGTGGCGATGGCGCGGCATCCCTCGAGCCCGTCCTGGCCCATGCCGGTCAGCACCACCGCCAGCGCCGACGAGTTGAAGCACTCGGCCACCGAGCGGAAGAGCACGTCGACCGATGGCCGGCACGAGTTCACGTGCGGCCCGTCATCGGTCACGATCCGCACCCGGCTGCCGTCCCGACGCAGCTTGATGTGGCGATCACCGGGCGCGATCCAGGCGCTCCCCGGTACCAGCTCGGCACCGTCGGCCGCTTCCCTGACGGTGAGCGCGCTGCAGCCGTCGAGGCGGTCCGCGAGGTACGTGGTGAAGTTCTTCGGCATGTGTTGGACGATCACTACGGGCGCCAAGAACCCGGTCGGGACCGCCGCCAGCACCTCAGCGAGGGCGTTGGGACCACCGGTCGAGGCGCCGATCGCGACCACACCGACCGATCTGACCCGGTCGATGACGCCAGCGGTCGGCGGCCTCGCCGGCGGGCGACCGACGACGGCCTCGCTGACGCGACCGGAGTAGAGTGCGCGGATCTTCGCCGTCAATTGATTTCGGAGGTGGGCCCGGGCGGCGTCCGGAGACGAGGTGCGCGTCGCTTTCGTGACGTAATCGGCAGCGCCGAGGAAGAGGGCGTCGACGGTGACCCGGGCCCCGCGCTGGGTCAGGTTGGAGACCATGATGACATCGACATCCGGATGCTCGGCGCGGAGGTGACGCAGGGTCTCCATCCCGTCGAGCTCGGGCATGTCGATGTCGAGGGTCACCAAATCGGGACGCGACCGCTCGATCTTGGTCAGCGCGATCCGGCCGTTGGGCGCCGTGCCGACGACCTCGAGGCCGTCCTCCTGGCTCAAGATCTCCGAGATCACGCGGCGGGCCACCACCGAGTCGTCGACCACCAGAATCCGGATCGGCGGCACGACGGCTCCGTCAGCCCCGAACCGCTGCGACGGGCACGTCGAGAATGAGCAGCTTGTCGACGAGCATCTCCCGATCGAACGGTTTCATGATGTACTCGTCGGCACCGGCCTCGAGCGCTTGGGCGACGCGCTCGAACTCGGTTTCGGTGGTCACCATGAGGAGCTTGATGTCGGCCAGGCCGAGGGCACCGCGGACCTGGTTCACCACCTCCAGACCGCTCATCTCGGGCAGGTTCCAGTCGACCAGGGCGAGATCGAAGCGCGGGTCGTCGGTCAGTATCCGAACCGCCTCCCGTCCGTCCGCGGCCTCGACGACCTCGATGTCGAGCTCGGACAGAATCGCACGCAGAATGGACCGCATCGCCCTGGAGTCGTCGATCACGAGGGCTCGGATCATGATGTCTCCTCGGTCGGGTTGAACGTGAAGTGACTCAGAGTGGCGTCGAGCAGCGCTGCGGTCTCGCCGAGCCGGGTCGCGGCCTCGAGGGTGGTTGCCGCGCCGCTCGACGTCGACTGGGCCGTCGCTGCGACGCCGGCCACGTTGGCGGCGATCTCGGAGCTGCCGGTGGCGGCTTCGGAGATGCTCCGTCCGATTTCGGCGGCGGTCGCCGACTGCTCCTCGACCGCGGTCGCGATGGTGCTCTGGATATCGTGGATCGTGCGCACGATGTCGCCGATCTCCGAGATCGCGTCGATCGCACGGCGGGTGTCGGACTGGATCGTCGCGACCCGGCCTGCGATGTCCTCTGTGGCGGCGGCGGTCTCCCGCGCGAGATCCTTGACCTCGTTGGCGACGACGGCGAAGCCGGTGCCGGCTTCACCGGCCCGCGCCGCCTCGATGGTCGCGTTGAGGGCGAGCAGGTTGGTCTGTTCGGCGATCTGGTAGATCACGCGCACGATGGTGCCGATCCGGTTGCCGCTCTCGGTGAGCTGGTCGAAGGTCTGTGACGTGGTGTCGGCGATGCCGACGGCCTCCGTCG
>JASFPU010000228.1:0-5627 GCA_050115855.1 Holophagae bacterium | reverse complement strand
GGTCGGGGAGGCCATTCTGCTCGCCGACGGCGCGGCCGAGCTCGAGGTCATCGAGGTGGCCGAGGATCGACTGCTGTGCCGGGTGGTCAACGGCGGCCTGGTGACCACACGCAAAGGTGTCAACCTGCCGCAGGCGACGCTGCGAGTGCCGGCGGTGACCGACAAGGACCTCGCCGATCTCGAGGTCGGCCTCGACGCAGGAGTCGACCTCGTCGCGCTGTCCTTCGTCCGGCACGAGAACGATCTGCAGCCGGTGATCGAGCGGATCGCCGCCCTCGAGCAGCCACCGCTCGTAGTTGCCAAGATCGAGAAGCCGCAGGCCGTCGAGCGGATCGACCCGATCATCGGAGCGGTCGACGCGGTCATGGTGGCGCGCGGTGACCTGGGGGTCGAGCTGCCACCCGAGAAGGTACCGGTGATCCAGAAGCGGATTATCGACAAGGCGCGCCGAGCCGGCCGTCCGGTGATCACGGCAACCCAGATGCTCCGATCGATGGTCGACAGCCCGCGACCCCTGCGGGCCGAGGCGTCCGACGTCGCGAACGCGGTGCTCGACGGGACCGACGCGCTCATGCTGTCGGAGGAGACCGCGATCGGACGCTACCCCGAGCACGCGGTTCGCATGCTCGACCGGATTGCCCGGGAGACCGAGCCGGAGCTCGACCACGAGCGGCTGACCGCGACCTCGACCCGCGACCCGCAGATCGAGGTCACCGATTCGGTCAGCCTCGCCGCCTGCGACCTCGCCGCAGCGGTGGGTGCGGCCGCGATCGTGACCACCACGTCGTCAGGCGGCACCGCCAGAATCATCGCGCGCCACCGTCCATCGATGCCCGTGCTCGGCGTCACGACGTCAGATCGGGTCGCCCGCCAGCTCGCCCTGTCCTGGGGCGTCATCCCGACGGTCGTCCCATCGACCACGGATCGATCGCTCCTGCAACGCGCGTTGCTGCGCGAGCTGACGACCCATCGGCTCGCCGAAGCCGGCGACCTGGTGGTCGTTGTCGCCGGTCTGCCGCTCGGCTTCTCCGACACGGCGAACGTCATCCAGGTGCACCGGCTCGAGTGACGATCCGGTCACCGCAGAGACATCGCTGGGATCAACCGCCCCGACACTCACGCTCGACACCCGCCCCCCCGCCGCGCTACCATCGCCGGTCGTGAAGGGAGGCTCGATGCTGATTGCGATTCCGAGCGACGACCCGGGCGGCCTCGAGGCGCCGATCTCAGAGCACTTCGGGCACTGCGCCGCGTTCACCATCGTGGCGGTCGACAATGGCGAAATCGGCGACGTCTCGATCGTCGCCAACGGTGGCCACGACGAGGGCGGCTGCATGGCCCCGGTCCAGATGCTCAAGCACCACGGTGTCGATGTGCTGGTTGCCGGTGGCATGGGTCAGCGTCCGCTGATGGGCTTCCAGCAGGTCGGTATCGAGGTCCACTTCAAGGAGACGGCGGGCTCGGTGGGAGAGGCGGTCCGGCTCTACCTCGACGGCGGCTGCCGCGCCTTCGGTGAGGCCCAGACGTGCGGCGGGGGCGGCGGCGGATGCGGCGGCCACCACCACGTCGAACGCGAGCCCATCGACGGCACCGCCGACGTCCGCGACGGCCGCGTCGTGACCCTCGATTTCGAGCTCGAGGATGCCGACGGCACCGCGCTCGACTCGTCGACCCGCACGGGACCCATGAGGTACCTGCACGGCGCCGGCCAGCTGCTGCCCGGGCTCGAGTCCGCGGTCACCGGCCTCGAGGAGGGTGCCACCGCCACCGTCGAGCTCGCCTGCGCCGACGCTTTCGGCGAGCACGACGACGCCCGAGTCTTCGAACACCCGCGCGACAAGCTACCGTCGGACGTCAAGGTCGGGGACCTGCTCGCCGGCCAGGACCAGCACGGTCACCAGGTTCCCCTCAGGGTGATCCACCTCGACGACACGGCCGGCCGTCTCGACGGCAACCATCCGCTTGCCGGTCGCGACATCGTGTTCAAGGTCCGGGTCGCCAAGGTCGAGAACGCGACGGCGGAGGAGCTCGCCCAGCAGAGGGCCTTCTGACCGCGAGCTTCGGTACAATGAGCGCGCTGACATGAAGAGGCTCTTCAAACGACTGATCGTGCTGCTGGTTGTCGCCGGGGCGGGCTACCTGCTCTGGCAGCAGCGGGCCACGCTGTCCCCGATCGCCAACAACAACAGCCGGATCCAGGGAACCTGGTACAAGTTCGAGATGGACCGGAAGGGATTCGAGCCGTACACCTTCGAGGAGCGCATCATCATCAAGGACGGGACCGAGTGGGGTTCGTACGAGCTGCGGATGAACACCCAGCTCGAGGTGATGATCTCCAACACCCTGTACGAGTACCGGCTCAGCTTTCCCGACGAGGACGCCATGGTGTGGTCCGTCGAGCGCGACGGCGAGTGGGTTCCCGCCGTCGAGTGGCGTCGGTGAGACGCGTCGCTACTTGGAGAACCTCGACAGATAGTCCACCACTCCGTCGTGGCTCTCCTCCATGCCCTGCTGGTCCGCGCTCCAGTTCGCCGGACAGACCTCGCCCCGTTCGTCGTAGAGGCGGAGTGCGTCGAGCATCCGAACCGCCTCGTGCACGCTCCGACCGAGCGGAAGGTCGTTGACCACGGCGTGGCGCACGATACCCTCGCGGTCGATCAGAAACAGACCGCGGAGCGCCACCTCCTCGTCGTGCAGCACCCCGTAGCTGCGGGCGATCTCCTTCTTGAGATCCGACACGAGCGGGAACCGGATCGCGCCGATGCCACCGTCATCGACGGGCGTGTGCTTCCACGCGAGATGGCTGTAATGCGAATCGACCGACAGACCGACGACCTCGGCGTCGCGCGCGCGGATCTCGTCGAGCGCCTCGTCGAACGCGAGAATCTCGGTCGGACAGACGAACGTGAAGTCGAGTGGATAGAACAACAGGATGACGTACCTGCCGCGCAGCGCCGACAGGGTGAACGCCTCGTCGAAGCTGTCGTCGGCGAGCACGGCGGTGGCGGTGAAGTCGGGCGCGGGCCGGGTCACCAGGCTGGACATGGTATCTCCTCCGAAAAAAGCCGCCGAACCTGTGTCGGCCCGGCGGCTGCGTTTGGTGTTCGGAGAGACGATCTCTCCGACGTGCATCAGGTCACTGGTTGTGGGGGTTGGCGGACTCGTCGACGCAGATCGTCTTGAGCTGATCCTCGGTCGGGTTGGAGAGGCGGTTCAGCGCGTCCACCGGGCACAGGTAGGTGTTGCCCGACTCGCCCTTGACCCACTTGACGTTCAGCTGCTTTTTGAACTCGACGTTTGCTTCCTGGAACTCGGCCATCGCTTGCCTCCTATTTGATTGTGGTTGAACATGATGCGGCCGTCGTCAGCCGCGGACTTCGCATCTTACGCGTTCCGTGCCGATTCTTTCTCCAACTCGGAGCGCACGTACTCCATATCCAAGGCTGCCGCCTTGTCGACAATCTCGTCGAGGGCCTCGGCCGGCGGCTGGCCGGGCTGCCGCATGAGCAGGATCCCTTCGCGGAACACGATGAGCGTCGGAATGTGCTGAACCTTCAACTTCTGCGTCAGCTCTTTCTCGCTCCCGGTGTCGACCCGGCCGAAAGTGTGGTCGGGGTGGCGCGTCGCAGCGGCTTCGAAGACCGGATCGAAGTCCTTGCACCCCTTACACCACCGTGCCCAGCAGTCGAGCAGCACGACATCGCCGCCGAGCACCAGCTCTTCGAAGTTGTCATCGGTGATGTCGACCAGTGCCATGTCGCTCGCTCCGTCCGCTCGTGTTGATCACTCGCTCTTCAGCGTTGCCAACCAGCCGCGGTTCTCAGCTATTCCAGCTTCCCCGAAGTCACCGTCGCACGCCGTCGACCGACCTGACAGCAGCGCAATCGAGAGCGTTTCCAGGCTGGAGAATCGCCCCCGACCCGGATCGTGCACGACTACCGAAGCACACCGCTCCGAACCTGAGCGCGACTGTACAGGAGCAGGAAGATCGCCACCAGCCAGATCACGCCGTTGAACACCATCGCGCCCGATCCCATGACCTCGACGCCCCGGGACAGCATGAAGCTGTAGATCGAGCTGAAGAGCAAGCCGAAGATCGACACGGCGAATGCCCACAGCGCCCACGCCCGGCGGAGCAGCAGACCGATCGAACCGGCGAACGCGCCCCACACACCGAAGGCCCAGGCCGCCACCGCCCACGCCGGAATCGCGTTGAAGTACTCGAGCTGCTCCGGCGTGAACTGGCTGAGGTAGAAGTCCAGCTCGAGCTGAGACGCCAGGTAGTCGAAGACGCCCATGAGGTTCCACAGCAGGGACAGGATGCCGACGATCCAGAGGTGAATCGGAGCTTTCGAGGTGCCGCCAGCGGTCGGTTCCACAGCCGTCATGATCTCTCCCCTTTCCGTGTCTTCTCGTGTTGCGGGCCACTCTAGCACGCCGCAACGAAATCCACCGTCGGCCATCGGATCGATCCCGAACCGCGCCTCGTCAACATGTCCTGCGACCGCTATCATCGAGCCATGGATTTCACGATCTCGCCCAGAGTCACGACCATGGTCGAGCTCGCGCGCGACTTCATGGACCGCGAGGTCCACCCGCTCGAGTCCGCCCTGCTCACCGACGGGTTCCCGTCGTTACTTCCCGAGCTCGAGCGCTGCCGCCGCCGCGCACGGTCGACCGGCCTGTGGGCCGCCCACGTCCCCGAGGCCCACGGCGGCGGGGGCCTGTCGCTCACCGAGTTCGCCCACCTGTCCGAGGAGCTCGGCCGGAGCCCGCTCGGCCACTACGTCTTCAACTGTCAGGCGCCGGACGTCGGCAACATGGAGCTGCTCATGGAGTTCGGCACGGCCGAGCAACAGAAACGCTGGCTCGAGCCGTTAGTCCTGGGCGGGATCCGAAGCTGCTTCACCATGACCGAGCCCGAGTTCGCCGGCTCGAACCCGTTGTGGCTCGGCACCACGGCGACCCGGGACGGCCGTGACTGGGTCATCCGCGGCCACAAGTGGTTCGCCACCGGAGCCGACGGCGCCGCCTTCGCGATCTGCATGGCGGTCACCGATCCGGACCACCCGGACCCCTACCAACGCGCGAGCATGCTGATCGTTCCGACCGATGTCGACGGCTACGAGCTGGTCGGCAATCTGTCGGTCATGGGCCACCGCGGCGGCGACTGGGCGAGCCACGGCGAGGTCGCCTACCACGGCGCCCGGGTGCCGGCGGACCATCTACTCGGCGGCGAGGGAATGGGCTTCGCCCTCGCCCAGAGCCGGCTCGGGCCGGGCAGGATCCACCACTGCATGCGGTGGATCGGCGTCTGCGAGCGGGCGTTCGACATCATGTGCCGCCACGCGGCGGCCCGTGAGCTGGCACCGGGGCGACCGCTGGGCACAAAGCAGACCGTCCAGGAGTGGGTTGCCGACAGCCGCGCCGAGATCGACGCCGCGCGGCTGATGGTGCTGCACGCCGCCTGGCGGATCGAGACCCAGGGCGCCCGAGCGGCACGCGAGGCGATTTCGCTGATCAAGTTCTCGGTCGCCGGCACGCTGCAACGGGTCCTCGACCGCACGCTCCAGACGCTCGGCGGCCTCGGCATGACCGACGACACGCCGATCGCCATGTGGTGGGCC
>JASFPU010000227.1:0-5636 GCA_050115855.1 Holophagae bacterium | reverse complement strand
CGGTGATCGGATCGCCGGTGCGGGGGGTCGCGGGGTAGTTCTGAGCCGCCAGGACGAGGCAGGCAGCCACGTCGGGTGACCAACCGAGACGGCCCGTCTCGAGCCGACCGTCGGCCGCGGCAGCCATGGTCTCGGCGAGGTCACCATCGAGGCGGCGCAGCACCGATTGGGTCTCCGGATCACCGAGACGACAGTTGAACTCGAGCACCTTCGGGCCGTCGGCCGTCATCATCAAGCCGGCGTACAACACGCCGCGGTAGGGACGCCCCTCCGCCGCCATCCCGCGCACGGTGGGCGCGATTACGGTGTCGACGATCAGCGACCGCTCAGCCTCGCCGAGCGCGAAGGCCGGCGAGTGGGAGCCCATGCCGCCGGTGTTGGGTCCGCGGTCGTGATCGCCGACGCGCTTGTAGTCGTGCGAGGTCGCGACGGTCTCCCAACGTTCGCCGTCACTGATCACCATGAAGGACACCTCGGTCCCCTGCAGGCACTCCTCGACGAGCACCCGGTCGGCGGCGGCGCCGAACCTCCGGCTGACGAACAGCTGTTCGATCGCGATGTCGAGCTCGTTCGGGTCGGTGACGATCAGCACACCCTTGCCGGCGGCCAGACCGTCGGCCTTGAGCACCACCGGAAAGCCGAACCGCTTCGCCGCATTCGACGCCTCGGCCGCGTTCCGGACGATCGCGGCCTCGGCGGTGGGAATGTCGTGGCGCCGGCAGAACTCCTTGGCGAAGACCTTGCTCGACTCGAGCTCGGCGGCGGCCGCGGTCGGGCCGAACAGGCGCAGACCACGGCGCGCGAAGACATCGGCGACGCCGGCGGCGAGCGGGCCCTCCGGGCCGACAACGGTGAGATCGACATCAAGGTTGCCCGCGACATCGGCGACCGCGTCGAGATCGGTGAGGTCGACATCGATGAGCTCGGCGACATCGGCCATGCCGGGGTTGCCCGGCGCAGCCAGCACGGTGTCGACCGATGGCGCGCGGGCCAGCGCCCAGACCAGAGCGTGCTCGCGACCGCCGGAACCGAGGACCAGGACTCGCACCGGTCAACCCCGCGCCTGCAGCAGGGTCAGAAAGGCGGTCTGGACGATGTCGGCCGCCGAGCAGCCGCGGCTGAGATCGTTGGCCGGGCGCGCCAACCCCTGCATCAGCGGTCCCAGCGCGCGTGCGCCGCCGAGTCGCTCGACTGCCTTGTAGGTGATGTTGCCGGCGTTGAGATCGGGAAACACGAGGGTGTTGGCGTGACCCGCGACCTTCGAGTCGGGGGCCTTCTTGGCACCGATGCGCGGGATCAGCGCCGCGTCGAGCTGAAGCTCGCCGTCGAAGGCGAACGGCACCTCGCGTCGGGCGAGCTCGGCGCACGCCTGCTGGACCTTGGCGACCAGCGGGTGGCGGGCCGAGCCCTTGGTCGAGAACGACAGTAGGGCGACCCGCGGCTCGCCGCCGACAATCGAGCGGAAGGTGTCGGCTGCCGACACCGCGATCTCGGCGAGCTGAACCGGATCGGGATCGGGCATGACGGCGCAGTCGGCGAAGACCATGACACCGTCATCGCCCCAGTCCGAGTCGGGGTGGACCATGACGAATGCCGACGACACCGTGGTCAGGCCCGGGGTCGGTCCGATACAGTGCAGGGCGGCCCGCACCGTGTCCGCGGTCGTCCTCACGGCACCTCCGACCGAGCCGTCGGCGTGCCCGGCCGCGACCAGCAGCGAGGCGAAGTACAGCGGATCGGAGACGTTTTCGAGCGCAGCTTCGAAGGTCAGACCCTTGTGCTTGCGGCGTTCGTACAGCTCGGCGGCGAGCTCGTCGCGGATCGGGTCGGTGAGCGGGTCCAGGACCTGGACGCCAGCGTGTTCAAGATCGTCGTGCCGGGCGGTCCTGCCGACAGACGGGCACAACACCGTCACCCGGCACAGATTTCGCGCCGCGAGATCGGCGGCGGCCTCGATGACCCGAGGATCGTCGCCCTCGGCGAGGGCGACAGTGCCGCCGACAGCTCGAGCACGCTCCTCCAGCGCATTGAGAAACTCCATCATCCCCCTCCGGTCGGACATTGTACCGGAACCCTCGCGGTTCGGGTTCCGGCGGGCCCTGGTTGTGACCGTCGGAAGAAGATCTTGATAATTTACATTCTATAAGTCATGAATCGAACCGATCGATATCGTCTCGAAGCGCTCATCGCACTCGCCACGAGCTATCCTTCGACCCGCTCGGCGACCGATATCGCAGCCGCTCGTGGCCTGCCCGCACCGTACCTGTCCCGGCTCCTTGCCGAGCTCGGCCGGTCGGGCTGGGTACGGTCGCGGCGCGGCCCCGGAGGTGGCATCTCGCTGGCGCGGTCGCCGGAGTCGATCACAGTCGCCGAAGTCGTCTCGCCGCCCGAGCGACCGCACGACCTGCCGCCCGCGCTCGATCGTCTCGCGGACACCGTCGCCACCGCGATCGCCGACTGTACCGAACGGATCACCCTCGCCGAACTCGTCCGCTGGGAGCACGAGGTCAGCGTCAGCGACTACTCGATCTGAACCGACAAGGAGCCCCATATGCGCATCGCCACCAACGTCACCCATCTCGTCGGCGACACGCCGCTGGTCGAGCTCGGCCGGATGGCGTCCGACCTGCCCGGGCGAGTCGTCGCCAAACTCGAGTTCTTCAATCCGGCGCACTCGGTCAAGGACCGCATCGGGGTCGCGATGATCGACGCCCTCGAGCGTGACGGCGCCCTCGAGCCCGGACGATCGACGATCGTCGAACCAACCTCCGGCAATACCGGCATCGCGCTCGCCATGGTCGCCGCCGCCCGGGGCTATCGCTGTGTGCTGACGATGCCCGAGTCGATGTCCCGCGAGCGGCGCCGGGTCCTCGCCCTGCTCGGCGCTGAGCTCGTTCTGACCCCTGCGGCCGACGGCATGAAGGGAGCCGCCGCGCGCGCCGGGGAGCTCCTCGAAGAGATCCCGGATGCGGTGATGCCCGGCCAGTTCGACAACCCGGCCAACCCCGAGATCCACAGCGCGACCACCGCCCAGGAGCTGTGGCGAGACACCGATGGACGAATGGCCGCGTTTGTCGCCGGCGTCGGGACGGGCGGAACCCTGACCGGAGTCGGCCGGGTGTGGAAGAAGCATCGGCCGGCGACCCGAATCATCGCCGTCGAACCGTCCGACTCGCCGGTGCTGTCCGGCGGCGAGCCCGGGCCGCACCGAATCCAGGGTATCGGCGCCGGCTTCATCCCGGGCAACGTCGACGTCGACCTGATCGACGAGATCATCCGAATCGACAACCAGCAGGCATTCGACACCGCGCGGAAGATGGCCCGCGACGAGGGGATTCTGGCCGGCATCTCGACTGGGGCGGCGTGCGCCGCAGCGCTTCAGGTCGCGGCCCGCGACGAGTTCGCCGATCGGCTCGTCGTCTTCATCGCCGCGTCAACTTCCGAGCGGTACATCTCGACTGATCTGTTCGAGGGCCTCGGCTGATCGCCGCGCCCGATCCCGTTGCCATTCCCACCGGAACCTGTTTGCTGTCGCTGATCCTGCCGCTGCCGCTGTCTCCTGCCGCTGCCGCCGTCTCTGACGGTGATCGTGACGACCCCGGTGCGGCACCGATTCAGCCGGCCGGCGCGGGGGCAGTGCGCCGGGTCAGAACGGGGTCGCGGGCGGCGCCGGGCAGCCGGACGAGGAGCGACTCCGGATCGATCGTGGCCCGCACCGGCAGCACCCCGGCCAGGTCGCCGTCGAGCTGGTAGCGGACCCGCCCGCCGGCGGCCGGCCGCAGCTCGACGTGGTCGACCGTCCGGCGCCAGACATCACGCCGGCGGACGTGGTGACCAAACGGCACACCGAGGGCGAACGGAATCGCAGCCCGCCTTCCGACCGACTGCTGAACCACGACCTCGAAGTGCGGCGCGAAAGGGTTCGCTCCCGGTGTCGCGTGGTACGGCCCGCCGTAACAACGCGCCGTGCCGACAATCGCCCACCCGCCGCTGATGCGGACGCCGCCGGCCGACACCTCGACCGTCGGAAGAGCGGCGAACCGCAGCAGCTCGCGAATCGCCTGCAAGGCAACGCCGGAACGACCGATCTTCTTGAGCGCGGGGGACAGCCGCTCGAGGACGACGACGTCCGGCCCAGATGACAGCATGAGCAGGAAGACCTCGTCGCGGTCGGTCCGGCCGACGCGCATGGCTCGGTCGCGGCCGACCACGAGCGCCTCGAGGGCGCACGCCGCCGGCCGTGGAATGCCGAGCTCGTAGGCCAGCACCGAGGTGGTTCCCCCCGGCAGGACGCCGAGCGCCGTGTCGCTGCCGAGCAGACCGCGCGCGACCTCGTTGTAGGTTCCGTCGCCGCCGTAGGCGAGGACCAGGGGTGAACCGTCGGCGGCGGCGCGGCACGCCAGCTCCGTGCCGTGGCCCCGGTGCTCGGTGTGCTGCCAATCGAGCTTGAGGCCGCAGCGATGGGCGGCGCGGTCGAGATCCATGTACGAGCGGAGCAGCCGCCCGCCGCCGGCCGTCGGATTGACGATGATCGGAACCGACCTCAATCCCCCTCCCGGAACAGCGGCCGGTCGTTGCGCGGCCCGTCGAGCCCGAGGTGCCGGTAGGCGAGCGGGGTCACCAGTCGACCACGTGGCGTGCGCTGCAGCAGACCGATCTGCAGCAGGTAGGGCTCATTGATGTCCTCGAGCGTTCCTCGATCCTCGCCGAGGGAGGCCGCCAGCGCCTTCAACCCGACCGGTCCGCCGTCGTAGACCTCGATGATCGTCGTCAGGAGCTTGCGATCGAGGTGGTCCAGGCCGAACCCGTCGACCTCCATCTGCTCGAGCCCGAATCGGGCCGCCTCGAGCGTGACGCCGTCGGTCGCCAGGTGGTGGGCGAAGTCACGCACCCGGCGCAACAGCCGGTTGGCGATGCGCGGTGTGCCGCGCGCCCTTTGAGCGACCTCGTCCCGTGCATCGGGCTCGACCCTGATGTCGAGAATCCGGGCCGAGCGCTCGACGATCGCCGCGAGCTCGTCGGACGGGTAGAACTCGAGCCGGTGGACAATGCCGAACCGATCCCGCAGCGGCGCTGTGAGCAGTCCGGTACGCGTCGTCGCGCCGACCAGCGTGAAGCGGGGAAGGGTGAGACGTACGCTGCGCGCCGCCGGACCCTGACCGATCACGATGTCGAGCTCGTAGTCTTCCATCGCGGGGTAGAGAATCTCCTCGACGGCGGGCGGCAGCCGGTGGATCTCGTCGACGAACAACACGTCGCCGGACTGGAGATTGGTCAGCATCGCCGCGAGGTCGCCCGGCCGTTCGAGTACCGGTCCCGACGTGATGTGGAGCTCGGCATCCATCTCGTTGGCGATGATGTGGGCCAGGGTCGTCTTGCCGAGACCCGGCGGCCCGAAGATGAGCGCGTGGTCGAGGCTCTCGCCCCTGTCGCGGGCCGCCGCGATGAACACCGACAGGTTGGTCACCAGCCGGCTCTGGCCGACGAACTCCTCCAGCCGCTTGGGCCGCAGGGTCTCCTCGAGGCGTTTCTCACCCGGTGACGCGTCGGGGGTCAGGACGTCGTTGCTCACGTGAAGACTCTACTCTACTCCCGAGAATCCCGTCACGGCGGAAATTTAGGCCGGACGGGATTAT
>JASFPU010000226.1:0-5659 GCA_050115855.1 Holophagae bacterium | reverse complement strand
ATCATCGCTGCTCGCCAGCGCTGGCCCGACCACCGTCTGGTGGTCGCCTTCGAACCGCGGTCGCTGACCGCGGCCCGTCGCGACTTCGGTCCGGCCTACCTCGAAGCCCTGTCCGGCGCCGATGTCGTCCTCGTCACGGCACCGTTCCACGCCGATCGCGTCGCGGCCGACCAGGTCCTCGACCGGGGCGAGCTCGCCACGCGGCTCGAGGCGCGCGGCGTGACGGCGCTCATGCCCGAGCCCGACGACGATCCCGTTGGCTTCCTGCTCCCCCACCTGGCGTCCGGCGACGTCGTCATCGGCTGCTCCTCGGGCAGCTTCGACGGCTTCCACGGACGATTGCTCGGAGCACTTCAACAGTCGTCCTGACCAATTCTCGGGATCGGCTTTCGAAGCCGATCCCGAGAATTGGTTATGGTACAACTTCCCGCCCATGAGCCGGCTGACCGACGACCTCAACGAGCCCCAGCGCGCGGCGGTGACGCACGGCGCGGGACCGCTGCTGGTGCTCGCCGGCGCCGGCTCGGGCAAGACCCGGGTGCTGACATACCGGATCGCCTACCTGCTCGCCAACGACCACGCCCGCGACACCGAGATCACCGCGGTCACCTTCACCAACAAGGCGGCGCGCGAGATGCGCGAGCGGGTCGAGATCCTGCTCGGCGCCGAGCTGCGCCGCGGCTTCGTCGGCACCTTCCACCGTTGGGCCCTCGACATCCTGCGCCGCTACCCCGAGGCGGCGGGCCTGCCGCCCCGCTTCGTCATCGCCGACAGCGACGAACAGGTTCAGATGATCAAGCGCGAGCTCAAGAAGCACGAGCTCGATCCCAAGGATCACCCGCCCCGAGCCCTGCTCGGCCGGATCTCGCACCTGGTCAACCGCGGGACGTCGCTGGACACCTTCGCCGCCGGGGCGAACGACCCGCGTTCGGAGCTGCTGGCCGAGATCTGGCGGGGTTACACGAGACGCAAGCGGGCCGCCGGCGCGGTCGACTTCGACGACATGCTGGTGCTGACCCGCGACCTGCTCGAGGCCGACCGCACGATCCGCGATCGCGTCCGGCGACGCGCGCGGTGGCTGCTGGTCGACGAGTTCCAGGACACCAACACCCTGCAGATGGACCTGCTACACGCCGTGCTGAGCGGCGACCGCAACCTGACCGCGGTCGGCGACGAGGACCAGTCGATCTACCGCTGGCGCGGCGCCGAGATGGACAATGTCCTGTCGTTCGAGCGCCATTTCCCGGGCGCCGAGGTGGTCAAGCTCGAGCAGAACTACCGCTCCACAGCGCCGATCCTCGCGACCGCCGGTGCACTTATCGCCGGCAACCACGGCCGCCGCGGCAAACGGCTGTTCACCGAGCGCGACGGCGGCGACCGGGTTCGGCTGTACGTCGGCGCCGACGAGCGGGCCGAGGCGCGCTGGGTCGCCGACCGCTTCGCCGAGCTCGCGCGGCGCCATCCGCTGGGCGAGATGGCGGTGCTGGTGCGGACCAACGCCCAGACCCGCAGCTTCGAGGAGGAGTTCACCCGACGCCGGGTCGCCCACCGGGTGGTCGGTGGTCTGCGCTTCTGGCAGCGCGCCGAGGTCAAGGACGCGTTGGGCTACCTGCGTCTCGTCACTCGACCGGACGACACGATCGCGTTCGAGCGGGTGGTCAATGTGCCGGCCCGGGGCATCGGCGCCGCGACGATCGACATCCTGCGCCGGCGGGCCGAGGCCGACGGTGACACGCTGGTGGCCACCGCCGGCCGTCTGCCGACCGAGCTGAGCCCACGCGCCCGGATCTCGCTTGAGCGCTTTTTTTCGACCCTCGACGAGGCCCGGGAGAGGCGGGCCGGGCTCGATCCCGGCGACCTGGTCGGCTGGCTTCTCGAGGCCAGCGGACTGCTCGCCATGTACGACGGCGACGCCGAGGACAAGGTGGCACGGCGCGAGAACCTCCAGCAGCTCGCGGCCGCGGTCGCCGAGGCGGCGCAGCGCGGTCAGGACCTCGAGACGTTTCTCGACGCGGTGTCCCTGCTCGAGGAGCACGACGACGAGACCGCACCGGACGCGGTCAGCCTGATGACCCTGCACGCCGCCAAGGGCCTCGAGTTCGACGTGGTGGTGATGGCGGGGGTCGAGGACGGTCTGCTGCCGCACGCCAACAGCCGCGACGACTTCGAGTCGCTGGAGGAGGAGCGCCGGCTCGCCTACGTCGGCATGACCCGTGCGCGGCGCTGGCTCGCGCTGACGGCGGCGCGGACCCGCTTTCTGTTCGGCTCTCGGACCCCGACCCGACCGTCGCGTTTTCTCGAGGAGCTGCCGGCCGACACCTACACCGATGTCTCGGAGGCGACGATCGCGGGACCCGCAGCAGCGCGTGACACGGTTCGCGGCCGGGCGCCGCGTCCGCACGCCGCGACCAGCTCTGCCGGCAAGGTCGTGGCGACATCGGTCGACGCGAGCGGGGTCGGCTGGCGGCCGGGCGACCGCGTCGGGCACCGCCGGTTCGGCACCGGGGTCGTCCTCGCCTGCCAGGGGTCGGGGCCGAAGCTCAAGCTCGTTGTCTTCTTCGACCGGGCCGGCAGAAAGACCCTGGTGCCCGGCATCGCAAAACTCGAGAAACTTTAAACCCCTTTCTTTTTTGCGGTTCGACTTTCCAAGAAAGTCGAACCGCAAAAAAAGAACCTGCGTACAATCCAAGGTTGGAGGCTCGCATGTCTGAATGGCATCACACCACGGTCCTGGCGGTCCGGCGCGACGACACCGTCGCCATCGGGTCGGACGGCCAGGTGACCCTTGGCACCACGGTGATCAAGCACGGTGCCGCCAAGGTGCGGCGGCTCGCCGGCGGCAAGGTTCTGGCCGGCTTCGCCGGGTCGGTGGCCGACGCCCTCGCCCTGTTCACCCGCTTCGAGGCCAAGCTCGAGGCCTACGGCCACAACCTGGAACGCGCCGCGGTCGAGCTCGCCCGCGACTGGCGGACCGACAAGGCGCTGCGCCACCTCGAGGCGATGCTGGTCACAGCTGACCGGTCGACCACGTTGCTGGTGTCGGGCACCGGCGAGGTCCTGGCGCCGGACGACCATGTGGTCGCGGTCGGCTCTGGGGGATCGTACGCCCTGGCGGCGGCACGCGCCCTCATGACACACACCTCGCTCGCCGCCGCCGAGGTGGTGCGCGAGGCCCTGACCATCGCGTCGGTGATCGACATCTACACCAACAACCACATCACCGTCGAGGAGCTGAGCTCGTGAGACTGGACAGCCTGACACCCCGCGAGATCGTCGCCGAGCTCGACCGCTTCATCGTCGGCCAGACAGCGGCCAAACGGGCGGTTGCCGTCGCGCTGCGCAACCGCTGGCGCCGGCAGCAGCTCGACCCGTCGCTGCGCGACGAGGTGGCGCCGAAGAACATCATCATGATCGGCCCGACCGGGGTCGGCAAGACCGAGATCGCGCGCCGGCTGTCGCGGCTCACAGGATCGCCGCTGCTCAAGGTCGAGGCGTCGAAGTTCACCGAGGTCGGCTACGTCGGTCGTGACGTCGAGTCGATCATCCGCGACCTGACCGACGCTGCGATCCAGCTTGTCCGGGACGAGCGCGTGCGCGAGGTCAAGGTGCGCGCCGAGCGGGCCGCCGAGGACCGTCTGCTGGACCTGCTCGTGGTCGGCTCCGCGTCGGCCGCCGACAGCGGCCTCGATGACCGCCGTCGGGCGCTCAAGAAACCCCTGAGGGACGGCATCTTGGAGGACCAGGAGGTCGAGCTCGAGGTGTCGGAGCAGCGCATGCCGACGTTCGAGATGTTCGGTCCCCAGGGCATGGAGTCGATGGGGATCAACCTGAAGGACATGTTCGGCGGGATGTTCGGCGGCCGCAAGACGCGCAAACGCATGAAGGTCGGCGAGGCGCGCCGGATCCTGCTCGCCGAGGAGGAGGAGAAGCTCATCGACCACTCCCAGGTCGAGACCGAGGCGCTGGCCCGGGTCGAGCAGGCCGGTATCGTCTTCCTCGACGAAATCGACAAGATCGCGTCGCGCGACGAGGCGGGCTCGCGCGGCGGTCCCGACGTGTCACGCGAGGGCGTCCAACGCGATCTGCTGCCGATCGTCGAGGGCACCAACGTGAGCACCAAGTACGGCGTCGTACGCACCGATCACATCCTGTTCATCGCCGCCGGCGCGTTCCACGTGTCGCGGCCGTCCGACCTGATCCCCGAGCTCCAGGGCCGGTTCCCGATCCGGGTCGAGCTCGACGCGCTGACCGCCGACGACTTCGTCCGCATCCTGACCGAGCCCGAGAACTCGCTGGTCCGGCAGTACACCGAGCTGCTCGCCGCTGAGGACGTCCGGCTCTCCTTCACCGACGACGCGGTGCGGCGGATCGCGACGCTCGCGGCCGAGATCAACGAGTCCGCCGAAAACATCGGCGCCCGGCGTCTGCACACCGTGCTCGAGCGTCTGCTCGAGGAGCTCAGCTTCGAGGCGCCCGAGCGCGCCGGCGAAACCGTCCAGGTGGCCCCGGAGATGGTCGACGAGCGGCTCGGCGAGCTGCTCGGCGACCGGGATCTCGCACGGTACATCCTCTAGGGAAGAGCGTGAGGGCGTGAGGACGTGAGGGCCTGCTACGATCCGCTCATGAAGCAGCCCGTTCGCCGCGCGGCCATCGTCGCCGGGCTGATCGCACTCGCCGCCTGCGGCATCAAGAGCCCGCCGCAGCCGCCGGTGATCCGCGTCGCGGAGACGACCCGCGACCTGGCCGTCTACCAGGAGGTCTGGCAGGCGGTGCTCGGCTGGAGCTACCCGTCGACCACGACCGCCGGCGACCCGCTCACCGAGATCCAGTCGATCGAGGTGTGGCGCGCCACCTTCGCCGCGGTCGAGGCGCCGCCGCCGGCCGAGGACGCGCGCGGGCGCGACCTCAACCGCCAACTGCTGCTGTCCGGCGGTGAGCGGATCGCCGAGCTCGACAGCGACGCTCTCGACGCCGCGACCCGCGGCTCGACCCTGGAGTACCGCGACGACCTCGAGCCGTGGCGGCGCGACCACCCGACCGATGACCAGGTGCTCTGGTACGCGGTCCGCACCGTGTGCTGCGGCGGCCGCGAGTCGACGCTGTCGAACATTGTCCGGCTCGAACCAACGCCGCCGCCGGAACCGCCGACCGATCTGTCGGTCGAGCCGACCCGCGACGGCATCCGAATCGGCTGGACAGCGATCGACGACCTGCCGGCGCTCGTCGAGCGGTCGGCCGACACCGAGCACTGGCGCGCGGTGAGCGCGACGCCGATCGCCGCTGGCGACTGGGTCGACCGCACGGCAACGCAGGGCCGGCCGTGGAACTACCGCCTGCGATCGGTTGTCGTGCCGAAGGGCGCGCCGCGCGTGGTCGGTGCGCCGGGGGCCGCGGAGGGTGTGCTCTACGCCGATGTCTACCCCCCGGCCGCCCCCACCGGGATGGTCTGCCTGCCGGAGGGCACACGGGTGCGGTTGCGCTGGCAGCCGGTGCCCGACGCCGCGAGCTACCTGGTCGAGCGGGTCAGCGACCAGGGAGAGACCGTGGTGCTCGCCGGGCACCAGACCGAGGTCGGCTTCGACGACGACGCGCCGCCGCCGGGGACCTCCACCTATCGGGTCACCGCGGCCGACGCCGCGGGCAACGTCAGCGAGCCCGC
>JASFPU010000225.1:0-5659 GCA_050115855.1 Holophagae bacterium | reverse complement strand
GCTCGCCGAGAGCTTCACCGAAACACGGGTCGCCGCCGAGGTCAGCTACTTCACCGCCGACGGCCGGGCGTCGACCGAGCGGCCGTACGGTCTGGCCTGGCTGCTGTGTCTCGTCGAGGAGCTCGACACGTGGGACGACCCGCAGGCGCGCGAGTGGCGCCGTACGCTGGCGCCGCTCGAGCAGGTGGCGGCGCGCCGCTTCCGCGACTGGCTGCCCAAGCTGTACTACCCGATCCGGACCGGCGAGCACAGCCAGACCGCATTCGCCTTCGGGCTCGTGCTCGACTGGGCCCGTGCGGTCGGGGACGACGCCATGGCCGATCTCGTGGCGTCGAGAACCCGCGACCTCTACCTGAACGATCAAAGCTGCCCGCTCGCCTACGAGCCGTCGGGCCAGGACTTCCTGTCGCCGTGCCTCGCCGAGGCCGACCTCGTGCGACGGGTGCTGCCGCCGGACGAGTTCGCGGCGTGGTTGACGGCGTTCCTGCCGTCGATTCCGACCGCGGCGACCGCCGACTGGCTGCCGGTCGGCGTCGTCACCGACCGGAGCGACGGCAAGCTCGCCCACCTCGACGGCCTCAACCTGTCGCGCGCGTGGATGCTCGAAGGGATCGCCTCGGGGCTGCCCGCCGACGATCCGCATCTCGGCGCGCTCCAGGCCGCCGCTCGAGCCCACCGGGAGGCCGGCCTCGCCGGCGTCACCGGCGAGCACTACGAGGGTGGTCACTGGCTGGGCAGCTTCGCCACCTACCTGGTGACCGGAAAGGGACGCTGACTTCTTGACCGGCGTCTGGAAGCTCTGGATCGACACCGGTGGCACGTTCACCGATTGCGTTGCGGTCGACCCGGACGGCCGTGAACGGTCGTGCAAGGTGCTGTCGAGCGGCGCGCTGCGCGATCGGATCGACGCGATCGACGTCGACGGCCACATCCACCTGCGGTCCGGCACCGACCTGCCGGACGGCTTCCTGACCGGCTTCCGGCTCACCGTCCTCGGCACAAACCGCGAGATCGACATCGTCGAGCACGAGCGGCTGACCGGAGCGCTGGTGCTGGCGGAGCACGATCTCGAGCTGGAACCGGGGATGGCGATCGAGCTTCGGTCCGGGCTCGAGGCGCCGCTCCTGGCGACGCGACTGCTGACCGGGTGCGGGCTCGGGGACGAGCTGCCCCCGGTCGCCATGCGTCTGGCGACCACCCGCGGCACGAATGCGCTGCTCGAGCGGCGCGGCGCGCGGACCGCCCACTTCACCACCGCCGGGTTCGAGGACCTGCTCGTGGTCGGGAATCAGTCGAGGCCGGACCTGTTCGCGCTTCAGGTCGTCCGTCCGGATCCCCTCCCGGCGGTCGTGTCGGGCGTCCGCGAGAGGCTCACCGCCGACGGGTTCGTGATCGAAGGTTTCGACCGCGACGTCGTCCGTTCGAGAATCGCGCGGATGCGCGCCGACGGCATCGAGAGCGCCAGCATCGCGCTGCTCCACGGCCACCGGAACTCACAGCACGAGGAGGTGCTCGAGCAGCTGCTCCGGGAGGGCGGCATCGGTCACGTCTCCCGATCGAGCGCGCTGAGCCCGTTCCAGGGTCTGCTCAAGCGGTCGCAGACCTCCGTCACCGACGCCTATCTGGGCCCCGTCATCTCGGGCTACCTCGACGACGTCCGGGCCGGGCTCGGCGACGGGGCGGAGGAGGTCCGCGTCATGACCAGCGCCGGCGGGTTGGTCAGCACGGCCGGCTTCCGCGCCATGGACAGCCTTTTGAGCGGGCCCGCTGGTGGCGTCGTCGGCGCCGCAGCGGTCGGCGAGCGGGTCGGTTTGGACCGAGTCATCGCATTCGACATGGGCGGAACGAGCACCGACGTGTCCCGCTTCGACGGGAGCTTCGAGTACGTCTTCGATCACCGTGTCGGACCGGTCGAGCTGGCGGCCCCCGCCCTCGCCATCGAGACCGTTGCCGCCGGCGGCGGGTCGATCTGCCGGGTCGACACCGGCCGCCTCGCGGTCGGTCCGGAGAGCGCCGGCGCGGACCCCGGACCTGCCGCCTACGGGGCCGGGGGGCCGCTGACCATCACCGACGTCAACCTCCTGCTCGGCCGGCTGGTGCCCGGCCGTTTTCCGATCCCCATCGACCTCGACGCCGCCAGCGAGCGCTTCGACGAGCTGCGAGACGAGCTCGGCGAGTCCGAGCGCACGAGCGACGAGGAGATCCTCGAAGGCCTGCTCAGGATCGCCGATGAACGGATGGCGGAGGCGATCCGGCATATCTCGGTCAGGAAGGGCATCGACCCGGCGGGGTACGGGCTGGTGGCGTTCGGCGGCGCCGGCGGCCAGCACGCGTGTCGGGTGGCGGCGCTGCTCGGCATGACCGATGTCGTGCTGCCCGGGCAGGCCGGTCTGCTGAGCGCCGTCGGGCTCGGTCACGCGGTGATCGAGCGCTTCGCCCAGCGCGAGGTGCTGCAGCCGCTGTCCCATGTCGGCGCGGCGGTCGACGACTGGTTCGCCGAGCTCGAGGCGGAGGCGATCGCCGAACTGGCGCACGAGGGTATTGAGGCCGAGGATGTCGAGCCGGCGCGCCGGATGGCTCAACTGCGCTATGTCGGACAGGACGCGACGCTCGAGATCGAGCCGCCGGCCACCGGCGATCTCGCAACCGAGTTCGAGCGCCGGTACTACGACCTCTTCGCCTACCGACCGCAGCAACGCGGGATCGAGCTGGTCTCGCTGCGGGTCGTCGCACACAGCCGGCGGGGGGCGGCCGAGACGGTGGTCATGGCCCCGACGGAGGAGGTGCCGACTCCAGAACCGCAGGGTGTTCAGCGGTGCTACATCGACGGCGAGTGGCGCGACGTCCCGTGCCATGAGGCGAGCGCCTTGATCGTCGGTGCGGTGGTGCCGGGCCCCGCGCTCGTCCAGCAGACCCACAGCGCCCTGGTGGTGCCGCGAGGATGGCGGGCGATCGGCCTGGGCGACGGCGGCGTGCGGGTCCGGGACGACGGTGACCAGCGGACGGAGGCCGACCAGGTGCTCCGGCGCGAGGCCTCCCGGGCGGTCGAGTTCGAGCTGATGAGCCACCGGTTCACCAGCATCGCGCGCGAGATGGGCGAGATGCTGCAGCGCACGGCGGTGTCGACCAACATCAAGGAGCGCGAGGACTTCTCGTGCACCCTGCTCGATCCCGACGGCCGGCTCGTGGTCAACGCGCCGCACATCCCGGTGCACCTCGGCGCCATGGGGCTGTGCGTCAGGGAGCTCGAGGCCCACCGGCCGATGGCCGAGGGCGACGTCGTCGTGACCAATCATCCGGCATTCGGTGGCTCGCATCTGCCGGACGTGACCATGGTCGCACCGGTGTTCGTCGACCACCGCCGACTCGGCTACGTGGCGTGCCGCGCCCACCACGCGGAGATCGGCGGCATCCGACCGGGGTCGGTGCCGCCAGACGCGGCCAGCCTCGCCGAGGAGGGGGTCGTCATCCCGCCGACCCGGCTCGTCGATGCCGGGGTGCCGAGCTGGGACCGGATCGAGGCGATCTTGACCGGCGGACTCTACCCGACGCGCATGCTGGCCGACAATCTGGCCGATCTTCGTGCCATGCTCGCGGCCATCGTCCGCGGCCGCGAGGCGCTGGACCGCCTGGCTCGAGCCGTCGGCGCGGACCACGTGGTGCAGCACATGGACGCCCTGCGCGCGGTCGCTGCGGACCAGGTCCGCGCGGTGCTCGGGGCTCTGCCCGACGGCGCTCTCACGGGCCGGCAGGTGCTCGACGACGGCTCACCGCTGGTCGCGGTGTTCACCATCGACGGCGACCGCGCCGTGCTCGACTTCGACGGCACCGCCGGTGTTCACCCCGGCAACCTCAATGCGACGCCGGCGATCGTCCACAGCGTCACCATGTACGTCATGCGGCTGCTGGTCGATCTCGACCTGCCGCTCAACGAGGGGCTGCTCGAACCGATCGAGATCCGCATCCCCCACGGCTCGATGCTCGACCCGGGGTACGACGCCGATCCCGAGCACTGCCCGCCGGTGGTCGGCGGCAATGTCGAGACCAGCCAGCGGCTGGTCGACACCCTCATCGAAGCGCTCCGCCTCGCCGGCTGCAGTCAGGGCACGATGAACAACCTCAGCTTCGGTGACGAGACCTTCGGTTATTACGAGACCGTGGCCGGCGGCAGCGGGGCTGGGGACGGGTTCGACGGCACCGACGGCGTCCACACGCACATGACCAACACCCGGATCACCGACCCGGAGGTGCTCGAGCACCGCTACCCGATCCGCCTCCACCGGTTCGCCATCCGGCGCGGCACCGGCGGCGCGGGGCGGTGGCGCGGCGGCGACGGGCTGGTCCGGGAGTTCGAGTTCCTCGCGCCGCTCGAGCTGTCGATCCTGAGCCAGCACCGCGTCAGCCGGCCGTTCGGGATGTCCGGCGGCGGTGACGGGGCCGTCGGGCGCCAGACCGTGGTCCGCGCCGACGGCCGTCAAAAGGCGCTTCGGGGCGTTGACGGCTGCCGTGTCGACATCGGCGACCGCCTCGTCCTCGAAACCCCAGGTGGCGGCGGCTATGGGGAACCCGACGAGTGAAGCGACTGCTCGACCTGCTGTTCTGGTCGGTCATCGCCGCCGCATTCATCGGACCGGGCACGGTGACGACGGCGGCGCGCGCGGGATCGGACTTCGGCTTCCAGCTCGCCTGGGCGCTGCTGTTCTCGACCGTTGCCTGCATCGTGCTCCAGGAGGCCGCGGCGCGGATCACCGTGGTCACCGGTCACGAGCTCGGCGAGGCCATCGCTCGGCGGGCCGCGTGGTCGGCCGGCGCCCGGCAGCTGCCGGCGGTGCTCGCGGCCGGCGTCGTGCTCGGCTGTGTGGCGTACGAGGCTGGCAACCTGCTCGGCGGCGTGGCCGGGCTCGGGCTCGTCGTCGAGGCGTCGCCGGCGGCCCTGACGGTGCTGTGCGGCGTGGCGGCGGCGATCCTGCTCGCGACCGGCAACACGCGGTGGATCGCCCGGACGCTCGGCCTCGTGGTCGCCGTGATGGGGGTCGCCTTCCTGGCGACGGCGGTCCGGCTCGGGCCCGATCTCGCGGCCCTGGCGCGCGGCATGCTCGTGCCGGCGGTGCCGCCCGGATCGACGGTGCTGGTGCTCGGTCTCGTCGGCACCACCGTCGTGCCGTACAACCTGTTTCTCGGCTCGGCTCTGGCGCGCGACAGCGGGCTCGGCGAGATGCGCTGGGGCCTGGTCCTGGCGATCGGCGGGGGCGGCATCATCTCGCTCGGAGTGCTGGTGGTCGGCAGCGCCCTCGGCGGTGGTCTGCAGTACGAGGGGCTGGCCGCGGTGCTCGCCGACCGTCTCGGACCGGGCGCGGCGTGGTCGCTGGCGATCGGTCTGTTCGGTGCCGGGCTGACCTCGGCGGTGACGGCGCCGCTGGCCGCGGCGATCACCTGCCGGACACTGCTGTCGAGGGCGGACGGGCCGGACTGGTCCGAGACCTCGGTCCGCTACCGGGCCGTGTGGGCCGGCGTCCTGGTGTTCGGCGTGGCGTTCGGGGTCGCGGAGGTCCAACCGATTCCGGCCATCATCCTCGCCCAGGCGTTCAATGGGCTGCTGCTGCCGTTGATCGCGGTCTTCCTGTGGCTGACCATGAACGACCGCGATTTGCTCGGCGAC
>JASFPU010000224.1:0-5661 GCA_050115855.1 Holophagae bacterium | reverse complement strand
CACCTGCCAGAACGAGCGCTCGCAGATCAAGAACCTGTCGAGCGCCATGAAGGTGCTCAAGGCGCGCCTGTTCGAGCTCGAGCAGCAGAAGCGTGAGGAGGAGCTCGACAAGCTGAAGGGGCCCAAGAAGGAGATCTCGTGGGGCAATCAGATCCGCTCCTACGTGCTCCAGCCGTACCGCATGGTCAAGGATCTCAGGACCGGCCACGAGGTGGGCAATGCGGACCGCGTGCTCGACGGCGACATCGACGGCTTCATCGAGGCCTTTCTGCGCTGGCGGGCGCACGGTGGCGAGCCGGTGGCCGTGGTGGCGGATGACGACTAGCTCCGGCCGATCTCCGCGACGCCGGTCAGCGGACAATAAAACGCCGCGCACTGCGCGGCGTTTTTCATTGCAGTCAGTCGAAGGTCAGCTGCGGCGCCACATCACCAGGATGGCGACTCCGATCAGCAGGCCGATCATGACCATGATGCCGTAGCGGTTCATGGCCGGCACCGGCTCGCCCGCGGTTGCGGGCGGCGGGGTCGGGGTGGGAACGACCTGCTCGTCGCCGGACACCACATAAATGATGTGTACGTCGGGGAAGCCGATGTTGGCGAAGGTCGTGGGGTCGTTGAAGCCGCACGACACCGACGCCAGGTAGGAGGGCTGCGTCTGGCCCGCATCGTTGGAACCGAAGAAGAACGCGAACTCGCCGGTGTAATCGGGGTTGGCGACCTCGACCACCAGGTCCTCGCTCACCGGGTCGATGATCGAGCCGGTCACGGCCTGATTGAGGACGACCTGCGTCGTCTGGTCGGGGATGCTGAGCGCTGCGCTGCCGACGCTGGTCATGTTGGCGTAGGTGAACGCCGCACCATTGGCGATCGAGTACAGCGTGAGGGTCGCGTTGATCGGCCGGCCGCCGATGTTGCGGTCCTCGGCGGTCTGGACGCCGTAGCTGACGTCGGTGACGTTGAACTGGGTCGAGATGCCGTGGTCGGCGTTCAGGAAGAAGCGCCGCAGGAACTGGTTGTCCGTGACGGTGACCCCGCCGTCGCCCGAGCACGCGATGCTGCCGGTTCCGACGGTGTTGGGGTCGGTGTTCTGGGTGATGTTGACGGCTCCGTCACCGGCGGGCTGGCTCGGACCACTGGGTCCGGTGGGGGGCTGCACATCGGTGCTGAACTCGGCAGCCTGGGCTGTACCGACGGCCAGGAAGGCAATCGTGGTGAACAGAATGAAACGCTTCATATCTCCTCCTCCAGGTTGTGAATTCCGATTCATCTCTGCGAGACGATCGTTGAGGTTCCGTCGAGTCCCGGCGCGAGCCCCGAAATCCGACTTCGCAATTTCGGAGGAGAGCATACCACACGGGGTCAAGTGTGACGCAACTCGGTCGCCTGCTGAGCAGCCCGAAACAGTGTACGATCAGGGCGCTCGGCCGAGCTGTTTCGGCCGCCATGGGTGCCGGCTTCGCGAGGGGGTGGTGCAGTGACGACGAGGAATGAACGTCCGGGACTATCCAAGAAGACGCAGCTTCTCCTCATCGCGCTGGCGGCGGTGGTGTCGTTCGTGCCGCTGGTGGCCGAGCAGCGTCAGGGGAACTCGATTCGGTGGTCGGTGGACGGCGACCGTCTCGACTGCGAGTACTTCCAGATCCCGTCGTTCTCCCACGTCCGATCGTACGACTGGACCAAAATCGATGCGATCTCCGAGGCGTCCGATTCGAAGCGGCCCGAGGTGACGGTGGTTCGGCTCGAGCTGTCGGGTCTCAACCTCAACATCCCGTCGCAGAGCGACGAGCTGATCTGGAACTTCGACGGGTATCTGGCGGGCCTCCAGGGTTTCATGGCACGCGTGCGCGCCGGCGATGCATCCGCCTCCTACACCTGGTACCACCCGTGGTTGATCACCGGTGTCGCGTCGACCGTCGCCGCGGTGATCCTCTGGATCGTCGTCTTCACCGTGCTGCTCGGTCCGCGACAGCGGCAGTCGGATTCATCTGAGACGTAAAGTGAAAAAACGAGCCGCGCCAGCGGGCGCGGCTCGTTCGTAATTCGTGTCGCCTCAATCGTAACTTACTTGCGCCCGACCATCACGAAGATGGCGATGCCGGCCATGATCGCGATCATCGCCAGGATGCCGATCAGGTTGAGCGTCGGCACCGGCTCGCCGGCGGTCGCAGGCGGCGGAGTCGGGGTCGGAACCACAGTGGAACCGATGTAGTAGGGCCCAAGAGGGCCGGTACTCACCGACGAGTCTCTGTAGCCCCACGCCCAGCCTGCGTAGGGGGGGGGGTTGAAAACGCCGCCGTTCCAGGTCGCACCCACGGCAGCCGCGGCGTACGTCTGGTAGTCATCCGCAGCCGGGACCGTCGTCGTGAACGACACGTTCAAGCTGGCGCCCGTGGCGTTTTGCACGGTCGTGACACCCCAGTCGCACCAGTTGGGGCCGGGAGTCTGCCAGAAGGTGCAGCCGCCCTGCCACGGGGAGTCGTAGATCTGAGCATAGAGCCAGACAACGTCGTTGAGGACGGTGGTCGCCCCCCCGCCCGTGACGAACGTCCGCGGAATACCGTCGCCACCCTGTGTGGTCACGCTGGCATTGATCTGAAACTGAAGCGGTCCGACCTGCGTCCCCGAGATCGTGAGGGGGCCGAGGGTGCCGGGGGTGTCGGTTCCGGTCGGAGTGAGCCCTTCAGGAACGTTCGTCCTCGACTGATTTGTCGCGGCCGATGCCACCGACGCCATGAGGACGGCGATCCCCACGATTGCCAAGACTCTTTTCATGATCTCTTCCTCCTTCTCGAACAAAATGCATTTCATGCTGAAATCCGAACGTCCACTCTGACGCCACGACAAAAGCATACCCCTCCACATCCGACCCTATAATCGACCGATTCCGTTGTCAATACTGGTTCGACGTCATCACCTCGACGCGGTGCGCGAGCGTGCCGCCGCATCAGCACCGGGACGCCGATGGAACTTAGCCTCCATCCCTTTGCAGCGTGAGCCCCATGCGCTGAATCCCCTGTTGTGCCTCGTCCCGGCTGGGACCCGGCGGGGTCTTCATCGCCGCCGCCTCGTAATGGCGCAGTGCGAGTCGGTTCCGCCTCTGCTGTTCGAGGCATTTGGCGACCTCGAGATTGAGGTCAGCATTCATCTCGGTGGGGCTCTCGACGGCGTCTGCGAGCAGATCGAGCGTGCGATCGCACTGCCCGACCTTGGCGGCGGCCAGGGCGAGCCGATTGCGGATGTCGACGCGTTCGGGAGCGAGCTCGAACGCGCGCTGGAGGATCGCGTACTCCCCGTCGAGTTGCCCGGTGCGTTCGAGGATGCCCGCGAGCGTGAGGTGGGCGTCCAGGTAGTCGGGGTTTTCGTCGATCGCTCGCCGTACCTCGCGTTCGGCCCGCACGAGGTCGCCGGACTCGCCGAGGGCGATGGCGAGGTTGTTTCTCGCCGGTGTGAACCTCGGGTTCTTGTCGAGGAGATCGCTCAACTCGTCGATGGCCTCGTCGAATCTCCTGGTCTGCACCAGGACGATTCCCAGATTGTTGCGGATGCCCGGATCGTCAGGCGACAGCGCGATCGCCCGTCGCAGGGCCGCCTCAGCCTCGGTCGTTCGTCCGTCTTTGAGGTAGGCGATGCCGAGGCTGGTCAGGAAGAAGACCCGCGACGGCGCGAGCCGGCAGGCTTCCTCGAAGTACGGCAGTGCCGCACCGGGATCCGAGTCGAGCATGATCGACCCGATCGCGAAGTACGCGTCGGCGTCGTCAGGCTGGATGCGCAGCATCTCCCGGTACACCTCGATGGCCTCCTCCGGCCGGCCGCTCCGAGCGAGCAGCTCGCCGAGCTGACGACGCGCCCGTTTGTGGAACGGGGAGTTGGCGACCGCGCGGGTGAGCGCCGCCTCGGCCTCCGCGTCCTTGCCCTGCGCGATCAGCCGTTCCGCGTACACGCTCAACAGGTCGGCGTCGTCGGGTTTCTCGGCCAGCGCCGATGCGAGCAGGGCGTCGGCCTCGTCGTCTCGACCGAGGGATACCAGGGCGTGAACCTCGATGGCGTCGAAGATGCCGAACGGTGATCGCGACTCGCGACCGACCTGGGCCAGCTCGATCACCCGCTCGTACCGGCCTCGCATGGCCTCGACGCGACACAGGCCGGCGACCACGTCGCTGTTCGCGGGATCGAGCTCCAGGCACCTGCGGAACGTCTCCTCGGCGCGATCGAGGTCGCCCATGGCGACGTAGACGCCGCCCTTGAGCGACAGCGCGGCGAGGTTCTCCGGATCGCGGTCGAGCATCAGGTCCAGGCTGCTGAGGGCCTCCTCGTACTGGCCGACCGCGAGAAATCGCTGGGCCCGTTCGACCTGGACGTGACCGGTGACGAGGTCACGGGGATCTGGCGGGTTGCGACGGACCGGAGACGTGTTCGCGATGTAGCCGAGGGCCTCCAGCGCCTCGCGTTCGGCCGGGGGCAGCTCGAGCGCGGCCTGGGTATCGAGATTCCGGTCCTGCTCGACGAACTCGGCGAGCCGCCTGGTCGTGTCCTCCAGCTCGAGGGGTTCTGCGCCGGCGATGTCGGTCAGCTGGCGCGGGTCGGCGTCCATGTCGAAGAGCTCCTTGCGGGTGCCGGAGTGGAGCTCCCATTTGCCCACTCGCACGCCGCGCAGCTCGGACCAGCCGTACTGGTACATCGGCAGCATCGTTTCGAAGTAGAGGGTACGGTCACGATCCGTGGCTCCCGGCGGGCCGAACGGCAGCCTGCCATCACTCCGATCCTGGTTGGGCGGATCGAGACCGACCAGCGCCGTCAACAGCGGGCTCAGATCCGTTGTGCTGACGGGATCCGCAACTCGGATCGGCTGCTCGATTCCGGGCGTCGTGACGATCCACGGCACGTGGATCGTCGCTTGGTGGATGAGGAAGCCGTGCGTGGCCTCGCCGTGCTCGCCCAGCCCCTCGCCGTGGTCGGCAAGGACGGTGAGCACGGTGTTGTCGAGTCGGCCCGACTCTTCGAGGGTGGCGGCGAGGTTCTCTACGAGAGAGTCGGCAAAGGCGATCTCACCGCCGTAAGGATCGTTGGGGAAGCGTGCTCGGAACGGACCCGGCGGATCGTACGGCGCGTGCGGATCGTACAGGTGAAGCCACAAGAACACGGGCTTGTTCTGCGGCACGGTTTCCAGCCACCGTTGTGCGGCCTCGAGTGTCACGTTGCCGCGACGAGACGGCACCATCGTTTGCCCGGTTCTTCGTGACTGTCGGAGGTCGTCGTCGTAGACGTCAAAGCCCTGATCAAGGCCGTACCGCGAGATCAAAACCTGGGCCGAGATGAACGCGCCGGTCGCGTAGCCGTTCTCCGAGAACACCTCGGCCAGCGTCTCGACGTCGTCGTCGAGGACGAACATGCCGTTGTTCCGGACCTCGTGCTTGATAGGGTACAAGCCGGTCATCATCGAGGTGTGGGAAGGCAGCGTGATCGGTGCGACCGATTGGGCGTGCTCGAACACGACCCCGTGCTCGGCCAGGCTGTCAATGAAGGGAGTCAAACCGGCGGTTGATCCGTAGCATCCGAGGCGATCGGCTCGGGTCGTGTCGAGGGTGACCATGACCACCGACGCGCCCGGGAACGTGCCGACTGACTCGGGGATGCCAGCTGATTTCTTTGAGCGGGTCGACA
>JASFPU010000223.1:0-5681 GCA_050115855.1 Holophagae bacterium | reverse complement strand
CATTCTCTCCTCCTGTCCTCTTCGGCAGCGTGAACATGAAGGTCGAGCCCCGGTTCGGTCGGCTCTCGACCCAGATCCTGCCGCCGTGCCGTTCGACGATCCGTTTGCAGATCGCGAGTCCAATCCCTGTCCCAGGATACTCGTCCTGGGTGTGGAGCCGTTGGAACATGACGAAAATCCGGTCCGTCGCCGTCGGTTCGATGCCGATTCCGTTGTCCCGAACCGAGACGGTCCACCTCGCGGCGTCGTCGTCGATGCCGACGTGAATCCGGGGTGGGCGGCCACCGGCGAACTTGAGCGCATTGCCGATCAGGTTGTGGAGCAGCTGGTGCAGCTGGGAGCCGTCTCCGAGCACCGTCGGGAGCTCGTCGCGCGAGACCGCGGCACCGGTCTCCTCGATCACGCCGTCGAAGTCGTGGATCACCTCGTCGACCACCTCGGACAGATCGACGGCGGCGAAGTCCCGTCCCCGGCTGTCGACCCGGGCGTAGCCGAGCACGGCGTCGACCATCTCCTGCAGCCGTTCGGCGCCGCGCACCGCCCGGTCGAAGTAGTCTCTGGCCTCGCCCTCCAGATCGTCGCCGGCGGACTCGTCGAGCAGCTCGAGGTAACTGGAGATCATGCCGAGCGGCTGCTGCAGGTCGTGGGATACGACATAGGCGAACTGCTCGAGCTCAGCGTTCGACCGGCTCAGCGCCTGTGACCGTCGCGCGAGCTCGTCCTGGGCGGCGTGGAACTCCTCGGTCTCCTCGATGATGCTCTGGACCTGGTGGACCCCGCCCGGACCGTCCTCGACCGCCCACGACGAGATCCGCACCCAGATCAGGCTGCGGTCGGCCCGCACGAGCTGGGCGTCCAGGTTGCCGACGGTCCGCGACGCCTCGATCTGCGATCGCCAGCTCGACGCGAGCGATTTCTGGGCGAAGAACTCGGTGAACGACCGCCGGGTCAAGTTCTCGGCGCTGGACAGACCGAGCATGGCGGCGCACGCGGGGTTGGCGTCGAGGACCTCGCCCGACAGCGTCGACACGATGACGCCGACCGGCAGTCCTTCGACGAGCCGCCGATAGGGGGCGTCCTTGGCGGTCGCCATGGCTCGGCGCCGGGCGCGGAACAGGGCAGCGCGAACCGCGGACGGCAGCTCGACGAAGCCGGCGCTCGACTTGGCGACGAAGCCGTCGACCTGCAGTCTGAGCGCATCGTTCCAGAGCTCGGTTCCGCCGCCGGCGGTGAACAAGATGATCGGGCAGTCCGGTCGGAGATCGCGGATCAGCTCGACCACCTCGAGGCCCTCGGCCCACTCGAGGTCGGCCTCGGTGATGACGAGACCGAACAGGCCGGCTGTGAGCGCGCCGGAGAACTCGGCGGCGGATCCCACCGGGTCGATATCGACGCGATCGAACTCGCGTGACAGAACGACGGACGCGAGCGTGCGATCGCTCTCGTCGTCGTCAATCAGGAGAATTCGTGGAAGGCTACTCATGTCCCCCGTGCCCGGTCAGCCCGTCGGCCGAATCCGGAACCCCACCGGCCCTCCTGCGGCGAAGCCCGCTCCGTGATCCACATCACGGTCTTGATTGCCCGGAGTATAGCACGCAGTGCGCGTTCGAATCACGTCAAGGGCATGTCAAAGCAGTGTTTAAGACGGATCGTGTCGGGTTGTGGCGCGTGCGCCCGGCTCCATGATGCGCTGCAGGGTGCGGGCGAGCTCGGCGAGACGGTATGGCTTGACCGCGACGCCGGAGAACCCGTGGTCCCGGAAGTTGGCCATGACCGGGTCGGTGGAGTAGCCGCTGGAGACGATGGCCTTGACGTCGGGATCGATCTCCAGGAGCCGGCTCATGGTCTCCCGGCCACCGACGCCCTCGGGCACCGTCAGGTCGAGCACCACGGCGTCGAACCGGTGATTCCGGTCGAGCGCGCTCCGATACAGCTCGACCGCCTCAGCCCCGTCGGCCGCGGTCTCGACGTCGTAGCCGATCGTCTCGAGCAGCTCCGCGGCCGCTGAACGTACCGCCTCGTCGTCGTCCATGATCAGAAGCCGACCGTGGCCTCGGACCGCTCCGTCAGCGGCCGGCGGGACCGCCGTCCGATCGTCGTCTACCGCCGGCAGGAAAACCGTCATCGTGGTTCCGCGGTCCTCCTCGGAATGGACGACGATCGCGCCGCCGTGGCTCCGGACGATGGAGAAAGCGGTCGCCAGACCGAGCCCACTTTGGCCCTTCTTCGTGGTGAAGAATGGGTCGAACACGGTTTCGAGGTGGCCGTCTGGAATGCCGGTGCCGGTGTCGGCAACATCGATCCGGACGAATCGGCCGGTGTCGAGGGTCGGCACATCACCCTCGACCAGATGAGCGTTGTCGGCGGTCACCGTCACCGTGCCGCCGTGAGGCATCGCCTCGATCGCGTTGATGACGAGATTCTGGACGACCTGGGCGAGCTGACCCTCGTCGACCTCGACCGGCCACAGCTCGGAGTTGAAGCGGCAGTCGTAGTGGCAGTTGCCGCCCCGCGCCGCGTCGGCGGTCGCCTCCTCGACCAGCCGGCCGATGCTCGCGACCGCGCGGATCGGCCGGCCGCCTTTCGAGAAGGTGAGCAGCTGCTGGGTCAGCGTTGTCGCCTTCAGGCAGACGTCCTCGGCTTCGGCCAACCGGCGCACCGTCTCGTCGGATCTCGCCGAGCGCTTGGCGAGACTGATGTTGCTCAGGATCGCCATGAGCATGTTGTTGAAGTCGTGGGCGATACCGCCTGCGAGCACGCCCAAGCTCTCGAGCTTCTGGCTCTGCTGCAGATCGAGCTCGACGCGGCGCCGGTCCCGCTCGAGACGGGTCCGCTCCGAGATGTCCACCACGACTCCCGAAACGACCTGCCGACCGCCGTCCTCGCCCCTGACCGCGGTCACCAGCAGGGACACGAGCTCACCGCCGGCGCCGAGCACATCCAGGTCGCGGGTGCAGGCCGTGCGCGACACCGCGAGCTCACCGAGCAGGTCGCGGACCGCGCCGGCATCGGCCGCCAGATCGAGTAGTGGGGCGCCGATCAATGACCCCGGGTCCGAGCGGCCGATCATGGTCGCGAACGCCGGGTTGGCGGACAGGATCGTGCCGTCGAGGTCGGTCTGGAACAGGCCCGCCGGGCTGGCGGCGATCTGCCGACGAGCGCGGTTCAGTTCGTCCTCCAACGTCTTCCGTGCCAGGGAGCTGTCACGTTCGTGCCGACGGTCGGCAGCGACCCGGTACCAGCCGAGAGCGCCGAGTACGGCGATCAGGGCGACAGCACCGAGCAGCGCGGACCGCCACCGCCGGAGCCGCTCGAGCTCGGCGCTGCGGCGCTCGTCAACGGCGCGCAGCAGCTCGATCTCGCGTTGTTTCTGGCGGGCGTCGTGCTCGGCCTGAAAGCTGGCGAATCGGGACCGGATGTCGGCCCGCGTCATCTCGCGCTCGAGCTCGCGCACCTGGGTCTGAAGCTCCAGTGCGCGCTCGGGGCGACCGGCCGCCGCCCACGCCTCGACCAGCGCGTCGAGGGCCGCGATCTGAGAGCTGGTCACGTCGAGGCGACGGGCCAGCTCGAGGCTCTCGGTGGCGCTCGCAATGGCGTCGTCGGTCCGGCCGAGCGCGGCCAGGACCTCGCCTTGCACGGCGAGGCAGTTGACCAGCTCGGGGTCGGCGCCGGCGCGTCGAACGAGCTCGACCGCCGACCGGATGTGGTCGAGCGCCTCGCGGTCGCGCCCGGCCGCGTGGAGCGCGGCCGCCAGGCTTCGCTGCGACTGGGCGATCCGAAGGTCATCGCCTTCGAGCCGACGCATGGCGAGCGCCTTCTCGTGGACGTCGATGGCCTGATCGAAACGGCCCTGGAGCTGGTGAATGTCACCGACGTTCGCGAGAATATCGGCGACCCCCACGGTCTCGCCGAGCTCGGTCTTGATGAGTCGGGCGCGCTGGAAGAACTCGAGCGCCGAGTCGTAATCGCCGAGGTACATGTGGGCGACGCCGATGTTGTTGAGCAGGGTCGCCTCGGCGTTGCGGTCGCCGGCTCGTTGCCGGTCGTCGAGGGCCGATGCGCTGGTCGTGATCGCGGCTGCGAAGTCACCGACTTGGAGCTGACAGGCGGCCACGATGTTGACGAAACGCCAGGCGCGGTCCGGGTTGCCGCCGATTTCGGGCTGATCGAGGGCGCGACGGCAGGTGGCCATCGCGGCGTCGAAGTCGCCGAGATAGAACTGGCAGCGGGCGAGATCGGCGAGGCTGGACTGAAGCAGGTCGGTCCGTCCGACGCGCTCGGCCGATCGTGCCGCTGCAGTGAGCTCGGCGACCGCTTCTCGGAATCGGCCGGTGAGCCGCATCGCCCGACCGAGCCCGGTACGGATCTCCGCCTCGACCTGGGCAGAGGGGTGTCGGACGAGGTCGTTGAGCACCGGTCCGGCGAGCGCGATGTAGGCCTCCGGGTCGTCGTCCGGCGTGCGAACCCGGAGATCTGCGAGTCGGTCGGCGGCGCCGGAATCGTCCACACCGGCCGGCATCGCCACCACCGCGGCGGCGGCGAGCAGCAGCAACAGCGAGACCACGCCCACGACCGACGCTCGCCGCCACGACGCAGGCGCCGCGCACCTTCGACTCACTCGGCTGACCTCCATCCTCTGTCGCATCGAGTCTACCGCAGGCACGGGGCAACCGTGAGGTCCGACCGCGGTAGACTGTGGTTCCGTACAGGAGGTGCCATGGCCATCGACCCGAAGCTGCTGGACATCCTGGTCTGCCCGGTGGACAAGACGCCGCTCGAGGTGGTCGAGCTGCCGGCCGACGTCCGCGCCCGGCTGGTCGAACGGTACCGGGAGCAGTTCAAGGGCGAGGAGCCCGTGGTCGAGATCGGTCTCGCGTCGCCGGCCGGTCGGGTCTACCCGGTGGTGTCGGGGATCCCGGTGATGCTGGTCGACGAAGCGCTCGACCGGTCGGAGGTCGAACCCTGATTGACGGCGGCGACCCGCTGATCGCGGCCGACCTCCGCCCGACCGGACGACGACGCGGGACCGACGCCGGGGAGGGCGCCCGTGGCTGACCGCGTGTTCACTCCGTCGAGCCTGATCGCCGACGTCAACTCGCTGCTCGATCAGGGCTACTCGGGTGTCGACGTCGAAGGCGAGGTCACCAACGCCAGCAGCTCGGCTCGCGGCCACATCTACTTCACCCTGAAGGACGACCGGGCCCAGCTCGACTGCGTCATGTGGGCCTCCCGCGCCCGCGGCCTCCGCTTCGAGCTCGAGGACGGTCTCGCGGTCAAAGCCCGAGGCTCCCTCACCATCTACCCGCAGCGCGGTCGATTCCAGCTCGTGGTGAGCGCCGTCGAGCCCCAGGGCATCGGCGCCCTGCAGCTCGCCTTCGAGCAGCTCAAGCGCAAGCTCGACGCCGAGGGCCTGTTCGCCGAGGAGCGCAAGCGGCCGATGCCGGCGCTGCCGCAACGGGTCGGCATCGTCACGTCGGCGACCGGCGCCGCGCTGCAGGACATGCTCAAGGTGCTGCGGCGCGTGGCCCACCTCGAAGTCGTGGTCGCCCCCACAGTTGTCCAGGGCGATGGTGCGGCGGCCGGCATCGCCGACGCCCTGACCCGGCTCGCGGCGAGCGGCCTGGTCGACGTCGTGATCGTCGGCCGCGGCGGCGGCAGCCTCGAGGACCTCTGGGCGTTCA
>JASFPU010000222.1:0-5698 GCA_050115855.1 Holophagae bacterium | reverse complement strand
ACGACGGCGTCAGCCCCGAGGTTCGATGTCACGCACCCGCTCCGCCGACCGGCGGCGCCGAGCTCGTCGCGAGTGGGTCGGCGGGCGACTCGAGTGGCAGTCGGCGGGCCATACTCTGCATTGTCGCACCGCCGCTCGAACGTCGCCAATCAGTACGTGGCACCGAGAGGTCCGCCCAGCTACACTACCGCCCGCATGACACAGCGCACCACGGAGCGTGTCGTTCTCGGGGCCGTCTCGGTCGTCCTTGTCGCGGGCTGCGGTGGCCCGTCGGTCGACCCCGGGCGGGGCCCCGACGGCCTCGATGCGGCGGTCGCCGTCGAGCTCGTCGACCGCGCGTCCAAAGCGGTCCCTGTCCGGTCGTTGCCGACGATCGACGTCGGCTCGGCCGAGGCGGCCACCGCGCTCGGCTCCGGTTGGAGCGACGCCGAGGTCGATCCGACGACCGGCGCGAGGTTCGCCTGGGTCGACGGCCGGCATGCGGTGGTCGAGACCTTTCTGCTCGGTGACCACATCGAGACGGTTCGGGTCCGGTGCCGGCCGTTCCAGTGGAACGGTGCTCCGGAGCAGCGGCTTCGAATGACGCTCAACGGCCGCGACATCGGCGGGTTCGCTCTGCGAGCGGTGATGAGCGACCACACGCTGTCGATTCCGGTCGGCGTGGTCGTTCCGGGACGGAACCGGCTCGAGATTGACCTCGCCTGGGCCGCGTCGCCGGCCGACCACCTGCCCGGCAGTGACGATCGGCGGCAGCTCTCAGCGGCCTTCGAGACGATCGCGTTCGAACCGGCCAGGTCGGGTCTCGCGCCGGTCGCCGCCGACCGGCCCACGGCCGCGGACGGTGAGCTCGTCATGGCGCCGAACCACGGTCTGCTCTTTCGCCTGGTCGTGCCGCGCGACGCGGTGCTCGAGCTCGGGCTCGAGCCACGGCCCGCAGGATCCGACCTCGCCGCGCAGATCTGGATCGCGCCGCCGGGCGAACCGGCCGCAGAGGTCACGACGGTGCGACCGGCCGAGCTCGGCGACCGGAGGTATCGCGTCGACATCACCGCAGCTGCGGGGCAGGTCATGGAGCTCGGTCTCGCGGCGATCGGCGACCGCCAGCGGGCGGCAACCCTCGGATTTCAGCAGCCCCGGGTGCTCGGTGGTGATGTCGAGCAGCCCAGCAGTGTCGTGCTGATCGTGGTCGACACCCTGCGTGCTGATTATGTCGGCGCCTACGGGTCGACCGTCCGGACACCCAATGTCGACGCGCTCGCCGCGGGCGGTGTGCGGTTCGCCGACGCGCGCTCGCACATTCCGATCACCGGTCCGAGCCACGCGTCGCTGTTCACCTCGTTGCTGCCCATGGAGCACGGCGTCCACAATAACGCTCAGGCGCTGCCGGCGGAGCTGCCCACCCTGGCCGAGGCGATGCGCGCCTCCGGACGGTGGACCGCGGCGGTCATCAGCCTCGGTGTACTGCAGCGGCAGTTCGGCTTCGGCCGCGGCTTCGACCACTACGGCGACGACTTTCCGCGCGACTGGTTGAAGGACGCCGCCGAGGTCACCGACGAGGCGCTCGCCATCGCCGCCGCATCGCTCGACAACCCGTACTTTCTCTGGGTCCACTACTCGGATCCGCACGAACCCTACGCGCCGACCAACGAGATCTACCCGCGGTTCGAGCTCCGCCTCGACGGCGCGCCGGTCGGAGTCCTGGACGCCGGGGGGCGCGGCTTCCGCTTCGACCTGCAGCTGCCGCCCGGCGACAGCGTGCTCGAGTTCCTGCCGCTCGACGAGCCCGAGCCCGGGCGGATCTACCGGGTGGACAATCTGCTGCCGGACGATCCATCGGTCGAGGTCGAGGCCCTCGACGGGTGGCACGTGATCCCGCGCCGGATGGGACGCACGACCTACGAGTCGGCGTTCCCCGCCTCGGTCCGCGTGACGAACCCCGGCAGCGGCGAGCTGGCAACCGGGATACTGGTGTCGTGCAAGAAGCTGCTGTCGAAACCCGAGATCCGCGCGGCCTACGCCGGTGAAGCCGAATTCGTCGATCTCCAGATCGGCCGGTTGTTGGACGGGCTCGCCGAGCTCGGACTCATGGAGGACACGTTGGTGGTCTTCCTGTCGGACCACGGCGAGGGGCTGGGCGATCACGACCACGTCGGCCACATCAGCCAGGTGTACGACACGCTGCTCGACGTGCCGCTGATCATGACCTGGCCGGACCGGCTCCCCGCGGGCGTCGTGATCGACGACCCGGTCGGTCTGGTCGACGTGTTCCCGACCCTCACCGAGCTGCTCGGGCTCGACCCGCCGCCAGCCTCGTCGGGGGCGAGCCTCGCACCGCTGCTGCGTGGCGAGGCGATGCCGCCGCGACCTGTCGTCGCGGCGACCTACCGGCCGGAGTCGTTCTCCGACAAGCGCGCTCTCGTGCTCGACGGTCTCAAGTACATCCACTCGTGGCGCGCCGAGCGGGAGTGGGAGGAGCTGTACGACGTGGTGGCCGACCCGGGCGAGCTGGACGACCTGACCGCCAGCCGCACGGAGGATCTCGAGCGGCTCCGTCGCGAGCTCGACCGTCTGCTGTCGGCGATGCACTCGGGGCGTGCCGCAGAGGTCGAGTTGAGCGATCAGGAGCGGGCCCACCTTCGCGCTCTGGGGTACGTCCATTGAGCCGCACCATCGCGTTCGCGCTGGCCATCGTGCTGTGCGGTTGCGATTGGCTCGACACCGGTCCGGATCCGGTCGAGGGTTTCATGGCACGCGTCGACGACGCCGCGAACCTCGACGAGCTGCACGAGGACATCCCCTTCCTCGACGCTGAGCAGTGGGTCGAGCTGTACCGTCCCGACTCGAGCTGGGCCGGCTACACCCTCGTGCTGTACCGACGCCGGGTGCCGATGCTGATCGACATGCGGGGCCGGGTCGTCCACAGCTGGCCCGATGTCCGCGCCGTGGGCCGGGCCCGGCTCGACCGGCGCGGGCGGTTGCTCGTCATCGGCGTCGACGACCTGATCAAGGAGTACGACTGGGCCGGCGGCCTGGTCTGGGCCTACGCCCTGCCGCGGGAGGACGACCTGCCGCACCACGATGTGATCACGCTGGCGAACGATCACGTGCTCGTGCTGGCGCAGGAGACGGCAACCCGGTCGGACTACATTCAGGAGGTCGATCGCCTGGGGCGTGTGGTGTGGGAGTGGTGGCCTCGGGACCACCTCGACCGCCACTTCCCGGATCGGGACCGGCGCTACCCCGACCCGACGCACATCAACTCGCTGTTCGAGCTCGCGGCCAACCGATGGTTCGCCGCGGGCGACGACCGCTTCCGTCCCGGCAACGTGCTCATCAGCGCGCGCAATCTCAATGCGGTCTTCATCGTCGACCGGTCGACCGGTGACATCGTCTGGCAGCACGAAGCCGGCCTCGATTTCCAGCACGAAGCGCAGATGGTGCCTCGGGGTGTGCTCGGCGAAGGCCTGGTGGTCGTGTTCAACAACGGGTATCACAACCGCAACGCGTACCGCCGGAGCGAGATCAGGGTCATCGACCCGACCGACGGTCGACTGGTCTGGTCGTACTCGGATCCGGCCTTTTTCTCCACCATCGCGGGCGCCGAGCAGGTGCTGCCCAACGGCAATCTGCTGGTCACCTCGAGCGAGGGTGGACGGGCGTTCGAGGTCACCCCGGACAAGCGAACAGTGTGGCAGTGGATTCCTCCCTACCTTCCCATGCGAGCGGTCCGGTACGCGCCGGATCACTGCCCGCAGCTGGCGGCGCTCGGGGCGCCCGACCGCAGCCCGGTCGACCGGGACGACCGGCCGCAGTGGGTCGACATCGAGCTCGGTCAGTTCACCTTCCGTAAGGACTACCGCGTCGAGACGCTGTACGGCCTGGTCCGAGAGGTCTTGAAGCGGCCGAAAGGGTGCGCTGAGCTGCTGCTGCCGTTCGATCCCGTGGTCCAGGTGGCGTACGGCTTCGACGACCGCAAGCTCGACGGCGCACCGGAGTCGGCGAGCTTCCGGGTCACGGTGCAGCGGCTCGACGGTGGGCCGATCCGCAGCGTCGTCGACGACACCATCGACTCGACGAGCCCGGAGCCGTTCCGCGATCGCTACGTGGCCGTGTCGGGTTTCGGGCTGCAGCGGGTCGAGCTGTGCATCGCGGTGGCGACGGATCCGACCGCAGAGGCGCTCCACAGATCGGTGTTCATGACCAACCCGCGAAGCTACTCACGCCGGCGATCGATTCTGGTGCGCGGCTGGCGGGAGGAGCGGCTCAGCGAGCAGGAGAAGGATCTCCAGGAACGCCAGCTGCGCGCGATCGGCTACGTGCAGTGACGTTTCATTGCAGATAGCCGAGGCTCTCGAGGAGCGCCCGTTCCTCGTCGGTGATGTCGGCTCCTCGGGCAGCCGGGTTGAGCTGCGGAGGCCGCTCGCATCGCGAGGTGAGGAGGCTGCCGAGCCCGGCGAACCGCACCGGCTCGCTGAAGACCAGGTTGTTCCGTTCGCCGGGGTCGGCGACGAGATCGTACAGGGAGCCCGCTCCGGAGGCCTCCAACATCAGGCTCCACCGGATCGATCGCAGACCCAGCGTCGGGGTCGGCCCCGTCGTGCTGGTGACCGCGAACCGGGCGTGTCGGGGCCGGCCGGTCGCGAGGAGGTCGACAGCGTCCGGATAGCTCGGCGGCGCGATGCCCGCGGCATGCAGCAGGGTCGGGACGATGTCCGCCAGTGTCGCCAGACCATCGGTGTCCACCGCGCCGGGGTCCGAGCCGTCCGGCAGGTGGAGCACGAACGGGACGTGCAGCATCTCGGTGAAGACCGTGCTGTTGTGGTCGGTTCGACCGTGCTCCAGAAACGCCTCGCCGTGGTCGGACGTGATCAGCACCACGGTGTCGCGCCACCTGGGACGCCGGCGGAGTGCGTTGAGGATTTGCTCGGTGGCGTCATCGGCCATGCGGATGTTGCCGTCGTAGAGGTTCAGCAGGTGCTCGACGCACGCCTCGGTCGCCGGCATCGATCCACCGTCGAGAGCGGCCAGGGTGCGGTGGTAGCCGTCACACGGTCCGTCGTAGTCGGGATCGGTGAAGAGGTCGAACTTCTCGGTCGGATCGTACGGCGCGTGCGGCGGCACCATGTGCACCTGCAGGTGCAGCGGCGGTCCGGTCCGGGGCTCCCGATCGAGCCAGTCCCTGACCGCTCGGGCGAGCGCGTGGGGGCGGCGGGCTTTGCGCCCCGGGAACTCGGTCCACAGCTCGCGAAAGACGTCGAAGCCCTGGTCGAAACCTTTGGCGCGCGAGTTGTTCGGCGTCGCGGTGAAGCAGGCCGTCCGGTAACCGTGCTGCTTGAGAATCTCCGCCAGCGTCACCGCGTCCGGGCTCAGCACGTCGCTGTGATCGATCACACCGTGGTCGAGGAAGCTCAGGCCGGTGATCATGGTCGGCACCGAGCACAGGGTGTACGGCGCCAGAGCGAACACCCGGTGGTAGACCAGGGAGCTGGCGGCCAGACGATCGATGTTGGGGCTGGTGTCGCGGTTGTGGCCGGCGAAACCGAACCGGTCGACGCGGGCTGCGTCGAGGATGATGACGACCAGGTCGGGACGCCCCGCATCTGCGCCGGGTCCGGTCGACGCCGGCGGCGACGTGTCGAGGCGCGACACCGTCACGTGCGGTGGTGAGACTTCGATGCGACCTGCCCCGAGATCGGCG
>JASFPU010000221.1:0-5712 GCA_050115855.1 Holophagae bacterium | reverse complement strand
AGCCGACCTCGTAGCGGCGTGGTGTCTGCCAGTCGGTCGGGTCGCCCATGTCGATCGGGCTGCCGTCGTCGTCGAAGCCGCAGCCACTGACCAGCGGACACACCTCGGTCACCTGCTCGGTGCCGAATGCGTTGAGGACGGTTCCGATGAGCACAAATCGGACCCCTCCGGTTCGGAATCCCTTGGACAGCTGAAGATCGAGCTCGGAGTTGGAGTTGCCCGCGCGTGACCCCCAGGGCTCGACGAAGTTGTAGCCCCACGGCATCTCCGGGATGTCGCGTGGATCTTCGACCGGAGCCCAGGGAAAGGCCGAGGTCCAGCGCGCGTCGAAGGCGATGGACCAGTCGCCGGGGATGGTGACGAAGCCGTTGAGCTTGATTCGGTGCCTGCGGTGATCGCTCATGTAACCGTAAATGCTCTCGTAGTGCCACGGGTAGAGATCGACCTCCCAGTTCCCGTTTTGGCTGTACTCGATGCTGCCCTTGGACGACGAGTAGGTGTAGGACGCGAGCAGCGACAGCCACGACCAGCGGCGGGTCTCGAAGGTCAGGGTGAGGCCCCGGTAGTCGCGCCGGAGCTCGTCGAAGTTGGCGAGAAAGTAGGAATCGCAGGCCGAGCCTTCCGACGGGGTCGGCCAGTTGCCGTTGCAGGTGTCGTCGACAAGATCGCGGGTCTTCTTGTCGAGATAGGTCAGCTCGATGGATGACTGCCGGCCGACCTCTCGCTCGAAGGCGAGGACCAGCTCGTCGGCGTAGCTCGCCCGCATGTCGGGGTCCGCCTGGCTGGGCTCTGAGGCGTACACCTCGTCGGGCGAGAGCACCCACCCGAACGGGTCCCATCCGACGTTGTCCGTCCGGTAGTCCCAGCCGAGATCGTCGGCGATCGCTGCGCACTCCGCGGCCGAGGTCGCTTCCATGATCGTCGTGCACGAGTACCAGCGGTACGCAGGCTCGACGAGGTCTCTCACGTGCGACGGGAGGGTCATCATGTTCGGGTGCATGAACCTCCCCCAGCTGCCGCGGAGGATGTTCTTGGCGTTGTTGGTCAGATCCCACGACACGCCGAGCCTCGGCTGGAGCTTGTCGAGATCTGCGATCCGCGTGCCGTTGTTGGTGTCGTAGCTCACGAGGTCGTAGCGCAGCCCGGCTTTGATCGTGAGGTTCGGCCTCGGCCGCCACGCGTCCTGAACGAAGGCCGTCGAGACCCGGCCGTCGTACTCGGTCTCACCGGCAGTGTGGGACTCCCACATCAGAAACGGCAGTGCGCTGTCGACACCGATGTCGTTGAAGTAGAAACCCACGCCGCCGGGGACGCAGCGTTCGCCGTTCGGCGTGCCGGTGTTGCAGCTCGATGTCGTGAAACCCAACTGCCCGACCTCGATCCCGCCCTTGAACTCGTGGGAGCCGGCCAGGTCGTCGACGAACCACGTCAGGTCGCTGGCGAGGTCGAGCCGGCTGGTGTCCCAGTACTGCTGGTTGCCGCGGCTCACGGAGGAGATGTCGGTGTCCCAGTTGTAGTGGCCGATGAGCGACAGGTCGCCGTGGATCGGGTAGACATTGCTCAGGTAGTGGTACCGCCCGAGGGTGGTGTTCCACATCAACGCATCCGACAGCACCGCATTGAGCTCGGTGGAGGTGAGCGTCGTCGTGCCCTTCTTGAACGCAGAGGCCTCGGGGAGCGTCGTCCGGGAAACCCCCCAGTTGTCGATGGTCGTCGGGTCCGTCGTGTACTTGCCCGCCAGCCGCCACCCGGGGTCGATCTGCCAGGTGATCTTGGCGAGGTAGGTCTGGCCCTGCATGTCCTCGGCGGCCGCCGCCTCGGCGGGTGTGAAGACGTCCTCGGTGTGACCCACCGAGGCGAAGAACCAGACCCGGTCGCGGACGATGGGCCCGCCCAGTGTGGCGCCGGCCACCAGGAATTTCGAGTCATCGGAAGGGTCGAAGTGCTCGCCGTTCTCCTGGAACGAGTTGTCACGGTATCGAACATCGAAAGAGCCCGAGAACCGGTTGCCGCCCGACTTGGACACCAGATTGATGATGCCGCCCGTGGCCCTGCCGTACTCGGCCTCGAAGCCGCCGGTCTGGAGCTGGATCTCGCCGATGGCGTCGAAGTTGAGCCGGGTGGTCGCCGTCGCCATGACCGGGTTGGTGGCGTCCATGCCGTCGATGAAGTAAGCGTTGTCGCCGATGCTCGATCCCAGGATTCTGGGTTGCGGGACCCCCGCCCAGCTGTTCCCTCCGACAACCCCGGCCGCCTGGTTGACGATGGTGGTGTAGTCGCGGTTGCCCGAGCCGATGGCCGAGCCCTGCATGTAATCCTCGCGGAACACCTGGCCGGTGTTGATCTGTGTTGTGTCGACCACGGGAACCTCGTCCGTGACCTCGATGTCGCCGGCAAATGCCGCCATGGGCATCGTAATGGGCACGACCGCCGTCCCGCCGAGGGGCACCTTGACCGACGAGCGTTCCTGGGTGGTGAAGCCCACGAGCGAGGCGCGCACCGTGTACTCGCCGGGGCCGAGTGCGAGGAACACGGCCTCGCCACGATCATCGGTGACGTTGGTCCGCACGCCGCCGATCAGCGCTGGCGAGTCGATGGTGACTGTGACACCGGGCAGCGCTGCGCCGCTCTCGTCGACCGCGCTCGCCATGAATCGCCCGGTGGTGGTCTGCCCCGCCGCCGGTAGAGACACAACTGCCAACGACACCGCAAACAGGATCCCGACGTGCCTCATCGTCTCCCCCTTGGGCGTCGACGCCACGTCCCGATTGACCGAATTTCCGTGACCTCAATATGAGACTTGTAGAAGTCATTTGCAACTCTGTTGAGATCAGTTCCCAGATTCAAGGCCATGGCGCTGAGTTCCCGCTCCTCAACATCGACTCCGGGGGACTGGTTGTCCTCAGAGAATCGTTCGTTTTCGATGCGAAACCTGTACGGATTCGATCACCACGTCGGCACAGAATCCTGGGAAGGAGCGACGTTCTTCGTTCTTGTGGCGGCAAGCATCCCTGCGTGCCCACTGTCATTTCACCACCTCGGGACGGTCTCCCAACCCGGGAAGGGCCCGATCTCGAGCGTCCAGCCGGTCGAGGACTCGGGGTCTCGCACCGCGCGGAGGTTGGTGAGCTCGTCGAGCCTCGCCAGCAGCTCGTGGTGGGGCAGGGTGTGCAGTGGCGTCCTGGTCACGTCGGGCATCGGCCAGAGGCGGATGCCGTCGTCGCCCACCGAGGCGATCCACCTGCCGTCGGGAGAGATGTCGAGGGACCACACGACTCCGCTGTGACCGCCGAGCAGCAGGTGGGGCTCTTCACCGGTGGCCGGACCGACCCGCACCACGCCCTCGGAATCTCCCGTGGCGATGATTTCGCCTGTGGGGCCGATGGCAACGGTGTCGAACTCCTGCGTATTCGAGCGGTGTGAGTCGATGCGTCGCGAGCTGCCGTTGACGAGATCGATCAGACGCACTTCGCCGCCTCCGCGAACCAGTGCTCGCCTGCCGTCCGCGCTGATGTCGAGCCCGGTGTCGAGCGCAGTGTGAAGGGTCTCGGCGCTGACCTTCCCGCCTTCTTCAGTGGGAAGCACCAGGCGGACAGCGCTGTTCGCCCCGTTTCCGCCCGCGACCAGACTTCCGTCCGGTGCGAAGTGAAGCTGATAGTAGCCCCACCATGAAGAGTCGGTGAGGTGCGCCAACGAGTAGGTCGTGGCCTCGCCCGATGCAAGGTCCCACACGCGGAGTACCCGCAGCTCCGGGTCGCGGATCGATGGGTTCATGTCGAAGGGGACCGCGGCAGCCATGCGACCTGACGGGTCGACTGCCAGCCCGCCGGTACACTGGACACGCCCTTCCCAGCCGGTATCGAGGCGGCGCGGCGTGCCTCCTTCGACTGGCACGAGGAAGGCCTCTCCTCCCATGGTGCCGACGAGGAGCTCTTCACCGTTGGGGTGAAAGCTCAGCTGTGAGCATCCGATGTCGGGAACGAGCGTGCCCGATGCGGAGTCCTCGGGGTCGAGCGGCCACAGTCCCACGCCTCCGTCGTCGTAGAAGTTCGCTAGCCGACGCCCGTCCGGCGAAAAGGACACAACCACCATTATTGTGTCGCGTTCACAGCGAAACGTACGCATCCACTGGCCTGACAGCGGCCAGAACGCGACCTCGAAGGTGTTGGTTACCGCGAGCCAATCGCCGCCCGGCTGGAACGCGGCCCCAATGCCCTGATGGGGTTCGGGTCGATGCAGACGAATGGGCTCGAGGTTCGGCGGTCCGTGCAGGGCGAAGAGATCAAGGGAACCGTAGAGACCGTGCATCGCGAGGCGACCGGTCTCACCGTCGATGGCGGCGAGGCCGAGAAACTCACTGTCGTGCGGCTGGACGATCCGATACGACGAGTCCGACAGCGTCCAGAGACGGATCTCGCCGGCCTCGTCGATAGAGACGAGCTGGTCTCCAGTGATGAACCCGATGTCTCCGAGCTCGCCCCCCAGCTCGCCGATCAGTCGCTCCGACGGCTCGGGCGACGCGTCGAGCCGGCGAAGAAACAGCGAGTTCCCACGACCATAGGCGATCCACCGAAAGGTGGGATCGAGAGCCCAGGGAGCCGGCCAGTCGCGAACCCGCGCGATCTCCGCTCCGTCCCCGTCCAGAGGCCAGACACGGACCAGGGGGTCCTCGCCGCCGTCTGCGCCGAGGGTGCCGGTCAGCAGCTTCCCGTGCCGCATGCCGCCTCCCGATGTGCCACCTCCGAGCTCGATGCGACGCACCTCCTCGAGCTCGGGCAGGGACAGCAGCCGGACCACCTGACCCGGCCCACCGGTGACAAGGAGGTTGCTCTCCGAACCGAACCCGAGCACCCGTGGACTGTCTTGTGGACGAGGCGGCAGCTGGAGAGGTTGACCGCCGTTCGAGGGGAAGAGCAGCACGTGGCCTTCCGGAGAATCCAGCGCGAGCCAGCGTCCGTCCCCGCTGAGAGCGATTGCGGGAAAGTGGACCTTGTCAGGAAGCCCGATCTGCCTCGCGATCCGTTGGGCTGGGAGGATGCGCGCCACGGGCCCGCGCCACAGCACCTTCACCGCGAAGCGGCGCGCCTCGGGGGTGTCGGCGAGCTCGAGGCTGGCCCGGGTATACGCCAGCGCCGCCGTGGGGTAGCGGTCGATCTCCGCCACACCCAGTGCGAGCAGCTTGCCGGCTTCGGCTCGCCGGGTCTCGGCGACGCTGCGCCGCCAGAGCGTCGTCGTGACCGCGCCGACGGTGACGGCGATCAGCAACACCGCCGCGAAAGCCAGACGCCGCTTCCGGCGGCGGCGGTTGGACAGGGCCGTCATCGCACGGGTGAACGCGTCCTCGACCTCGGTGAAGCCGCCCGGGTAGCGCTCCCTCCAGAGCTGGTACTCGCGGAAGGCAGTGCCCGTCCAGAGCCGGTCGTCGAGTCGGCCGTGCTCGTCCCAGGCGCGGGCGGCCTGGCGGAGCTCGTCCCGGAGCTGGGCGCCCTCCTGGTCCTGGGTCTGCCAGCGCACCAGCCGCGGCCAGTTGGCGAGCAGCGACTCGTGGATGATCTCCACGCGGCGGACCGGCTCGTGCTCGTCCTCGTGGACCTCGTAGGAGGTGAGGAGCCGGGCGTCGATGAGCTGGCGGAGGACGTCTTCGGCCGCGGCACGGTCGGGTGAGTGCTCGCTGTCGGAAGTTAGGAGTGAGCGCTCGCTCCGCTCGCTGTG
>JASFPU010000220.1:0-5726 GCA_050115855.1 Holophagae bacterium | reverse complement strand
ATCGGGATCGGGATCGGGATCGGGATCGGGATCGGGATCGGGATCGGGATCGGGATCGGGATCGGGATCGGGATCGGGATCGACTCCATCGCTCATCGGGCCTCGGGTATCCTCGCCCCATGCCGCGCAACGTCGAGATCAAGGCCCGGCTCCGTGATCGCGAAACGGTCGAGAAGATCGTGCGCTCACTCGCCGATCACGGGCCCGAGCTCATCGTCCAGGAGGACGTGTTCTTTTTCTGCGAAAACGGGCGACTGAAGCTCCGGAGCTTCGTCGATGGGCGGGGCGAACTCATCTTCTACCGTCGTCGGGATGCCGCGGGACCGGCCTCATCCGACTTCGTCAAGGTCGCGACCGACCACCCTGTCGCTCTTCGGGAGCTGCTGGCGGCGGCGCTGGGGATCTCGGGCACCGTGCGCAAGCGGCGCACGCTCTATCTCATCGGTCAGACCAGAGTCCACCTCGACGAGGTCGAGGGGCTCGGCGACTGGATCGAGCTCGAGGTCGTGCTTCGGGCTGATCAGTCACCCGACGAGGGGGCGCGGATCGCCGACGCACTCATGTCGGACCTCCGGCTCCGCGAGTCCGACCTCGTTGCAGAGGCCTACGTCGACCTCCTCAATTCATGATTCACATTTGAGAATTCATCATCATCGAAACCAACCCGGCTGCGCACCCTGCTTGCGGGCCTCGCGGACGATGCGGGACAGTGTCGTCTTCTCGCGAGCGATGTCGGCATCGACGAGCCGCAGCTTGGCCTCGGCGCGCTCGATTCGATCGAGCGTTCGGGCATCGAGCCGGCCGCGCTCGAGACGGTCGATCTCGGCCTCGACTGCGGCCCGTCGCGCCTCGAGGCGGGCAATGCGTCGGCTCTGGGCGAGCACCTTCGACCGCCAGCGCTCGCGGGCCTCCGGGTCGACCCCGTTGTCGGGATCGGGCTCCAGCGGCTCGGCGACGGGCTCGCTGGTGACGCTGAAGAGCGCGTTGCGGCCGAGCTCGTCCAGGTTGTCGCCCGTGATGACGATCGGTCCATCGCCTGACTGTTCGGTTCGATCGAGCACCGTGGCTCGGGCATAGGCCGCGAGTGTCGTCGGTCGGGGCGTCGGTGACGGCGTGGGTCCGGGCGTCTGACCGGTCAGGCAGGGGACCGACACGAGTGCGGACAGAACCGCAGCAGCGTACTGATGTGATTGGAACATGCTGGGAAACCTCCCAGCGTGGGCGGGACGAGGAGACTGTACGCCTTCCGAGCGATCGGCGCAAGGCAGGTTCGATCAACCGCGGCCGTGCGGTCGGTCGAACTCGATGGCCGGACCTGCCGGAATCACCCCGGTCGGGTTGATGGTCGGGTGGCTGCCGTAGTAGTGGCGCTTGATGTGATCGAGGTGCACGGTGTCGGAGACGCCGGGGACCTGGTAGAGGTCGCGTGTGTAGTCCCAGAGATTCGGGTAGTCGACGAGGCGGCGGATGTTGCACTTGAAGTGCCCGACGTAGACCGGGTCGAACCGCACGAGCGTCGTGAAGAGCCGCCAGTCGGCTTCCGTGATGCGGTCGCCCAGCAGGTACCGTGTGCGGCCGAGTCGGTCGTCGAGCTCGTCGAGGGCGTCGAAGAGCGCTGTCACCGCCTCCTCGTAGGCCGCCTGGGTCGTGGCGAAGCCGGCCCTGTACACGCCGTTGTTGACGTTGTCGTAGACGAAGTCGTTGATCGCGTCGATGTCGTCCTCGAGCTCGGCGGGGCAGAATCGGGGTCCGGTGGCGCCGACCTCGTCGAACTCCCGATCCAACATGCGGATAATCTCGGCCGACTCGTTGTTGACGATCGTCGCTCTCTGCCGATCCCAGAGAATCGGGACCGTCACCCGGCCGGTGTAGTCGGAACGCGCCGCGGTGTAGATCTGGTGCAGGAAGTCGGCGTCGTGGATCGGATCGGGCACGACCCCCTCGCCCTCGTCGAAGGTCCAGCCGTGCTCGAGCATGAGTGGGTTGACGACCGAGATCGAGACGTGATCCTCGAGCCCTTTCAGCTTCCGGTAGATCAGCGTCCGGTGAGCCCACGGGCACGCATAGCTGACATACAGGTGGTACCGTCCGGACTCGGCCTCGAAGCCGGATGATCCGTCCGCCGTCACACGATCCCGAAACTCGGAGGCCTGACGGACGAAGCGTCCGCCCGAGCTGTCGGTGTCGTACCAACGATCGCGCCACTCGCCGTTGACCAGAAGTCCCATGAACGCCTCCCACCCGTCGCAACGATGGCGAGGGTGACAGACATTTCAGGGGGCCGCGCCGACTGCTCTGCGTGGCAGCCGTTCAAGCCACCGCCCACAGCATCCAGAAGGTGTAGCCGGTGCACACCACGATCAGCGCTGTCCATCCCGAGGCGCGGATGTGGACTCCGGACTTGCGCGCGACTCCGTTGGCGTTCCACAGGATGATGGCCGACAGCACCGCTCCGAAGACCACCCAGGCGACGCGGATCAACGACATGCTGGTGACGGCCGGCCCCGGCCAACGCGACCACCAGGATCCCGGCTGGGCGACGACGACGAGCGATTCGAAGAACGGGACGTGGCCCATTTCGTACGCCATCAGCGGCCCCCACCCGAGCACGAGCAGCGCGCACGAGGCCGATGCCGCGAGGGCGGAGCCTCGACCCGACTTCTGAATCGCCGGCGACAGGATCGGTGACGCGAGCGCCGCCACCATCAGGCTCGACCAGCAGCCGACAGTGACCCATGGGCGCTCCGCCAGCGGCCCACCGCGCTGGATCAGAACGAGCACCGGCGATAGGAAGAACACGGTCAGCGCGAACGGGATGATGTAACTCTCGGCGCTTGGCAGATGCCACGCCGACCTCAGGCGCGGCCGCAGGTAGAGCCCCGCCGACCCGTGCGGGCAGCTCTGCAGGCACGTCAGACAGGTTTTGCAGCGGTGGGCCTCGCTCACCAGCTGCGGGTGGTGCCAGACGGGGCATCCCGGCACCCGCTCGTTGCCCTTGTAGCAGTCGTGGGTGGTGCAGGTCGAGTTGCAGATCGAGCGCCGCGCGGCCACCGTGAGCGGCGCGACCGGCGACAGAGCTGTACCGAGCCGGCCCAGGGGACAGATGTGGCGGCACCAGACCTCGCGTTGCCAGAGGATGCAGCACACGACGGACGCGGCGATCAGCCCGAGGAGGAGAATACCGGTCGGGAACGGGCTCCGCGTCATGTGGAAGAACTCCTCCGACCACAGGATGACGACGAAGGCCACGGCCGACAGCCAGCTGCCGGCGCGGAGGATCCAGGCGGGTGGCGGGCGGTCGAAGGAGAACAGACGCTGGACCGCGCGACCGCCGCTCGACAGCGGGCAGACGGTGCACCAGACGGTGCCGAGCAGCAGAAAGAGTGCAAAGACCACCGGCTCCCAGAGCATCCAGACGCTGTTGTTGGCGATGGTCGCCGTCTGCGTTCGCGCGGCAGAGACGCAGATCACGGCGGTGGCGATGAAGAGCACCGCGACCGCGAAGCGCACGACCGTGAGACCGCCGCGGTCGACCAGCCAGCGGACGAGCCAGAAACCGCTGATGTCGAAGCCGATCGGCCGCTCGCTGTCGAAGCCGGAGAAGATGTGTTCGGCGCGGATCTCGTGGCCGTCGGCGACCCGCGCCGCCAGGTCGACCACGGAGCGCAGCTCGTCGACGTTGCGGTGGCGGTAGGTGAGCGACACCAGTGCGCGCTCGGCCGACGGTGCCAGGTCGAGGGTGCCCGACGGGTCGATGCGGCTCAGAAAGCACCTCGCCAGGGGGATGATGTCTCGTGGCCGGTCGGCCAGCGTCGGGAGCTGGATCACGCGGCCGAACTGGTGGCGCAGCTCGGCAGGCAGGCACCCGTGATCCTGGCCGCAGGCGTTGGTGTCGACGGTCGCGATGACGAGCACGTCCGGGAACGGCCGCGGCTCGATCCCGGCTTCGTTGGCGAAGCGTTGGGCGAGCTCGACCTGGGTGTCGCGGTTGAGCGCCTCGATGCCCCGCAGCACGAGCGTCCCACCGTGTGCCAGGTGGAGCGCACCGTAGCGCTCGGCGGAGAGGTCGGCGTTGGATGCGGTCCGGGTGCCGAACAGGAGCCGGTTTGCATCGCGGGCCGAAAGCTCCCGACAGTCGAGGGCGATGAGTGGCGCATCGACCCGTCCCGATCGGGTGTGGATCATGCGTGCGGTGAGCAGCTTGCCGGTGCCGTACTCGCCCGACACGAGAACCGGACGACGCGATCCCGCGGCGTCATCGATCGCTGCGGTCACCGCCCGCATTCGCGCCGAGACCGCGATCATGGCCTCCTTCGGAAGTGCGCCCTGGTAGAGGTCGGCCAGGGCGCGTGTCTGCTGGTACAGGTCGAAGGCCTGGGTCGTGCGCTGGTGGACGTTGTGGGCCATTCGGCTGAGCAATGACTTCCGCAGCGGTGCGCACTCGGCGAGGGCGGTGGGCAGGTACTCACCGGGGTAGCGCAGGGCCGTGACCGGCGACACCGCGACGACATCGGCCGACGTCGGTGCCGACCGGAGAATGGCGAGCTCGCCGAAGGTCTCGCCGGGTCCGAGGCGAATCAGGCTCTCGACGTGGTCCGCCGTCGTCACTCGGACATCGACCTCGCCGCGGAGGATGACCCAAAACCACGCGCTGGTCTGCCCCTGCCGGAGAATCGTCTCCCCTTCGCCGAAGTCGACCCGCTCCGCGAGACGCCCGAGGTACTCGAGTGCTTCGTCGTCGAGCAGGGTCGGGGAGCGGGGTTCAGCCGTCATGGTCGGAGTGTACCGTGGCGCGAGTGGCGGTCGGCGGTCGTCCCTTTGCGGGTCAGCGCGGTCTTTCGAGGACGGCCGAGTGGCTCCTCCAGACGTGAGGCGCGGGTCGTTGGCTGAGGCCGAAGGACCGAGCGGTGCTGACCGTCACCTCGAAGTCGGTGTCCACAACGTGACCCCGGGGCTCCGCGATGAACAGGTGGCCACCGGGACGCAGCGCGTCCGCACACTGCTCGAGGAAGCGGCGCGGGAGCGACGTTTCGTGAATCACGTTGAATGCGGTCACCAGATCGACCTCGCCGTCGAGATCGTCGATCTCGAGACTTTCCTGGCTGCAGAGTCGAGTCTCGATGATCCGATCGAGACCCTTGCTGCGGGCTCGTTCGGTCAAACGGTCGAGCATCTCACGTTGGATGTCGAGGCTCACGACGCGGCCCGACGACCCGACCATCCGGGCGAGATCGAGGCTGTGGAAGCCCATCGCGGCGCCGACATCGACAACGGTCGATCCAGGTCGCACGTACGGGCCGAGCAGCGTGATGGGGTTCTCCACGAGACGTCGGAGAGGGCAGGCGAGGAGCCAGCCGACCCACACCGGGCAGGTGTGGTGCCGACGCGGTTCGACGTCGCGTGCAGGGTCATCGATCGATGGCACGACAGCCTCCGGTCTCCGGGCGGCGACCCTGCGTGACGCCCGCCACCCGGATCATACGATTGACACATGGTACCTGGAACCGCGAAGATCAGAGGGGCATGAACTTGAGATTTCTGTTGGAAAACTGAGCAGGAGAACAAGAATGAAAGCTGATCGTGTGCTGTGTGTCCTGGTTGTGGCGGTCCTGACCGCGGGTTCGGTGTCGGCGACGACGTGGAGCGTCGATCCGAGCGGTTCGTGCAGCGACTCGAGCTGCACGCCCTGCTGCACGATTCAGGGGGCGGTCCTGAAGTCGTTCGGC
>JASFPU010000219.1:0-5752 GCA_050115855.1 Holophagae bacterium | reverse complement strand
CGTTGGCGGGCGAGACGCCCCCGGCCACAAACATCGACCGCGATTCTCAGAGTCCTCGTTCCCAACCTGAACGAGTTCGTGACCCGAAGCAGGTCGCCGGCGCGCGGGCAGTGTCGTCTGTGTTGTCCCGGCCGCCTTCGTACGACCACACTGCCCGGGCGACGCTGGGTCGATCCCGCCGAAAGGTGGGAGCGAGTCAGAAGGCCGATGTTCCGGGAGCAGAGACAGCGCGGACCACGGCTAGCCGAGCGCGAACCAGACGACCAGGGCGACCGACACCACCGTGAGGCCGATGCGCGCGGCCGAAGGACGCGGCCGGCACCCAGCCTCGACCCAGGCGATGAGGCCTCCAATACCGACGAACGCCGCAGGGAGCATTTGAATGCGGTACCTCGTCTTGACGTGGAGCCACAGAAAAAGCGCCAGATTGTACGCGACGAACAGGATCAGGACCTCCAGCCATCTCGGCTCGCGGTACCGGCCGACAACGAGACCCGCTGTTCCGGCCATCAGCACGAGAACGACCGCCGCCCACGACAGCACCCGAATGGCCCTGCCCGCGCGCGGATCGAGCTCGAGGTACCCGGCATCTGACTGCACCTGTGCGGCGCCGCCCGGCAGCTGGTCGGTCAGGTAGCTGCCAGGATCGAACAGCCGGAAGTACTGCTTCGCCAGCTGGCCCCGAACCACCTCGACCAACCCTCGTTGGCGGACCAGCTCGCGGATCTTACGCCGGAGGATGGTGTTCCTCTCGACGTCGCAACTGGCGCTGGCGATCCAGCTCTGATACTCGGGCCATACGACGTCGTGGCGGAAGCTGTCGCGACCGACATCGTTGAGTCCGACCCAGAGATTGAAGGTCCCGGAGTTGGCGATGCCGAAACGCCCGGTGCGGTGGTGGTTGCCGATCACCGTCGGAGCGACGGTGACTGCGGTCAACCCGAGCATGAGGCCGAGGTCGAGCAGCGCCCTGCCGGACGGCCGGCCCCACACCAACGCCAACGCCAGGATCGGGAGGAACGGCAGCAACAGGCTCTTGGTCAGCAGGGCGAGGCCGAGTGCGACACCCGCGACGGCGCAACGTCGGGCCGAAACGGGCCGTGCCGAGACCAGCCAGAGCAGTGCGACGAAGAGAAAGAGATGGAGGACCTCGGGCCAGAGGTAATGGCTGAACGCGACCAGAGGCGGATAGCCGAGGGCCAACCAGGACGCCGTCCAGCCGGCCGCTTGCGAGCCGGTCCAGCGCCGGGTCACATCGAACAGGATCACCCCCGTGATCACGAGAAACACGTTTTGGGTCAACCTGAGCCAGAACAGGCTGCCACCCCCGAGCGACACCAACCCGGCCACGAACTGAGGGTAGAGCGGTGGCCAGAGCGGTTCCGGCGACCAGCCTGGATCTCCAGCCAGCAGCCGTAACGCCGACGCCAGGTAGGTGTTCTCGTCGCCCCACAGCACCCGCGACGCGCCGGGCCGATCCATCGCCCACAACGTGGTGTGGACCACTGCGATCCAGAGCACGCCGACCCCCGCGACCCAGGGCCACCACCGACTCCGTTCGAGAGAGCCTCCGGCCGTCGAAGCTCGCGCCGGCGTCGACGGATCAGACCGATCCACCGCTCCGAGCCTCAGGCCTCGCTCTCCAGAACCGGATTCGTGCTGACTCTCTTCAAGAACCCGGCCGTCATCAGGGCCACGAAGCGCGACGTGAGCTGCCGGTTGGCCATGGCGGTTCCGACCGGAATCCGATCGAGCCGTTGTTGCAGATCGAGACACGCCTTGTTGCCCGCCAGGTGACCCATGGCGGCTATTGTATCCCGTCTCCCGCTTCCTCCCCTTCTCCATCGCTCGGTCGAGCATCCGTTCCAATTCCCGTTGCGATAGTGGCGACAGCGACATCCGGCTTCGCTTTCAGCTCCGCTGTGCCGGGGTGAAGGTGAACGGTGCGCTGGCGTCAGGCGGGGTCGGATCGCCGCCGACAGCGCACGCGGTCGTCAGAACTGGAAGCCCATCCAGAACTCGACCTGGCGGTCGCCGAGCTGGTCCTTGAAGTCCCACAGCTGGACCCAGTCCCAGTGCATCGGGATGCCGAACACGAAGATCGTCAACCCGAAGCCGTACGACGACACGCCGTCGACCAGGCGGCCGTCCTCGACCAGATCGAACCCGGGCTCGCCGAGGTAGTTGAAGCGTTGTCCATCGACGTCGTACCAGGCGGCGCCGATGTCAAAGAACAGGCGGCCGCGGATGCCGCCACCCAGCGGCAGGAACGAGAAATCGAGCCGGTCGATGAGCGGGAACCGCCACTCGACGTTGGCGAGCCCGACCCGGTTGCCCGCCATCGCCCGGGTCGGCAGCCCGCGAATCGTGTCCAGGCCACCGATCGCGTAGATGTGGGGCCGGTTGCCGTCGGCCGCTCCGAGGAAGATCCGGAAAGCGAGCTCGTTGCGGCGCGACAGTGGGACGTAGGCGCGGCCGTCGAACTCGACGTTGCGGGACAGCGCGCCGCCGCCGTCGGCGTCGAACACGTACAGCCCGTTGAGCTCCCAGCGAGTGCCCTTGTGCGGTCCGTAGCTGTTCCACAGCGTGGTATCGCCAGCCAGCCCGGCACTGACGAACGGGCCCCTGTCCCGCACCTCGGGGAAGATGACCTCACCGGTCGACTCGTCCAACGACGGGTAGTTGGCCTGACGATCGAGATAGCCGACGCCGCCCTGCACCCGGTAGTAGCGGGAGAACGGGTACTGCCCGTTGGCTTCCGCCGCCGTGACCCGATACGCCTGCTGGCGCTCGGAGACACCGCCGCGTAGAGGGTCGAAACCGGTGATGTAGAAGGTGCGGTAGTCGTACAGCGTCGCTCCCCACTGCAGCCGGGGCTCGAGGTTGAGCCAGCTGACCCTGAAGTTCGAGAACGTGTCGATGGTGTTGAGGAAGACCTGCAGCCGGCGGTCGCCGTACTGGTCGCTGAACGACACGTAGGTCTGCGACAGGAAGTTCTGGACGTTGTCGACGCCGACGAAGACCTGCGCGTCCTCGAGGTAGAGCTTGCGTCCCTTCAGCCGTGTGCCCTGCCCCGGATCGATGGCGATTGACACCGAGGGCACGAACGGCTCGAGCGTCACCTCGTCCGAGGCCGGCTCGGAGCTGCCGACCCGCTCGCCCTGGTCGGCATCGGCGACGTAGAGATCCCAACCGCCCCGGTGGTAGGCCTGGAAGCCGACCCGCTCGCCCTCGAGCGACGTTCCCGGCACAGGGTTGATGGCGGCACCGGAGACGTGGGTCAGGCGAAAAAGATCACGGCTCTCAAGGTCGAGGCGGTAGATGTCGAAGATGTCGTCGACCCGGTCCGACGCGAAGTACAGCCGCTCGCCGTCGGCCGAAAACGCAGCGCTGAGGTCGTCGCCGGGTCCGAAGGTCAGCTGGTCGCGGTCGCCAGGATCGTCGAGATCGAGGCGGATCAGCTTCGTCGGTCCACCGTCGTTCGACGAGTAGACCAGCGACCGGCCGTCCGGCGAGAACACGGGCGACGAGTCGTACGCGGCGTCGTCGGTCAGATTGCGGATCGACTCGTCCTCGAGATCGAGCAGGTAGATGTCGTAGCGGCCGTTGGCGATCGCCTTGAACGCGATCCGCCGACCTCCGGGATCGAATGCCGGGTTCATCGGCTGGTCGAGCGGCCGCCGGATCCGGTAGACCCTGTCGATGCCGCCGTCGAGGACGTCGAGCAGCAGCAGCGACCGGCCCCGTTCCTGGCGGGCGAAGACCGCGACGTGGTTGCCGTCGGGCGAGAAGTCGAGGTCGCGACCGCCACTCGGACCGACCGTGAAACCCTGGGCGATCAGGTACTCGACCTTGGTCGTCCGGCCGCGGGTCAAGTTCTTGTACAACCGGCGGTCGGGCACACCGAACAGCGCGACATCGACGTCGTTCTTGTACGTCGTGAACGCGGCGACGAGGTCGCCCGACGGCGACAGTGCGGGCGACGCCTGCTGCGACTCGGTTCCGGTGACCACTTTGAACGGCTGGCCGAACTCGCGCGGACCGCCACGGTCCGCCAGGCCGGCGTACTTCCTGCGCAGCCAGCCGCGGAAGGCGGCATCGAACTCCTCGACGTCGAGGTTGAAGGTCCGGTCGACCGGCCGACTGACGCCGCCGCCGAAGCTGCCGCGGAGGGAGAACACGAAGTCCCGCACCGCATCCTCGCCGTACTCATCCTCGATGAACTCGAAGACCTTGTGGCCGAATCGGTAGGCCATGAACCCACCTGGCGGGCGCGTGATCGACGGCACCATGTCGGACATCGCCGCGTCCCGCATGTACATCTCATCGAGCGACGTCTCGTCATTCCCGAAGTACGACGCCATCCCCTCCATGAACCACAGTGGCGGCCGGGCGAAGATCATCCGACCGCGCCGCCCGCCGAAGAAGATCTCGTACTGGAAAATGTGCGTCAGCTCGTGCTGGATCAGTCCCTGGAGCTCGCGGTCGCCGAGATCGATCGGCATCACCATTCGGTTGCGGACCGGGGTGGCGAAGGCGCCGACGCCCTCGGGGATGAAGTTGAGGATGATGTTGGTCTGCTCGAACTCGGCGTGGGTCGCGTACAGGATCAGCGGGATCGGCTCGTTGATCTGGTAGTTGAGCTTGTGGGCGATGTCGTCGTACGCGCTTTCGGCATATGACGCCACCTTCTCCAGCGACGGCTCGACGCGGTCGTAGTAGGAGATGAGGAAGTGGGGCGTCCGGTAGGTGGACCACTGGAAGCGGTCGTACCGAACCTTGTTCTTGCCGCCGACCCACTGGCTGTAGGGGTTGAGCTGCGCCTCGGCGAGCGGTGCTCCGAGCACGACCAGGATCCCCAGCAACAGTCGAAACCTCATCCATCGCCTCCAGCGTGTCCGCGTGGTCATCTGGTGTAGAGAAAGCGCTTCGCCTGCACCGTGCGCGGTACGAAGATGCCGAGCAGGCGGTTTTCCAGCGTGTAGAGCTCGTCGAACATGTCCTCGTAGTCGTCGAGACGGCGCTCGTCCTTCTCCTTGAAATCGGTGATCTGGTCGGTGAGGATCGGCCGTCCGGTCCTGCCGTCCACCACCACGAGCAGAATGTCGTAGGAGAAGCCGGTCTCCTCGACCAGAATCTGCCTGAAGTAGGTCTTGCCGTCGGTCGGTGAGACGTACTCCTCGGTCGTGTAGCCTTCGCGATCCAGCACCTTGACGTCGACCGACGCGGCGATGATGTACTCGGCGTCGCTCCGCGCTGCCGTGTCGAGCCAGAAGTCCGGATACTCGAGCAGCTGGTTGAGATCGAGCGTCGGCGGGTCGAGCTCCTCGACCTCGGGCTGAATCCGCAACCGGGTTTCGCGCCGGAGCAGATCCCGGATGTACTCCTCGAACTCGCGGATCGCCTGGATGTCGGCCATCGTGGTGCCGCCGCCCTGGCGCGGCTCGAGCAGGATGGCGCCGACGTACACCTTGGCACGCGATGGGATGTCGAGTTCTGGTGGCAGCTGTAGGCCGACCCGGATCTCGCGAGCGCCGGCCGACGCCGTCCCGGCCGACAGCCACACCACAACGCCGAGCGCGAGCAGCTTAGCTCGCATCGTCGGCACTCCCTGCATCGCGATCGGAGGTGTCCGCTTCGCGATCGTCGTTCGCGTCGTCGTCGGTCGCCACGTACGCGGTGTAGAACTCCTCGAATCGCTCGAGGTTTCGTCGCACCGAGCGGTTAGCCGGGTCGAGTGCGAGCGCCGCCC
>JASFPU010000218.1:0-5757 GCA_050115855.1 Holophagae bacterium | reverse complement strand
CGGCACCGGCTGCCAAACTCGCTCAGCCAGAAGGCAGGGACGCCGAGCAGAATCACGATGAACGACGCGAACGCCAAGATCGGCCGGTAGTCCACCGTGGCGACGATGAGAAACCCGCAGACCAGACAGAACGCCAACGGTGTGACCGGGAACCCCGTCGCCTGGTACGGCCGTGGCGTGGTCGGGTCCCGATATCTCAACACGATGACCGCCGCGCTGGTGGCAAGGTGGAAGAGGTAGACGGCCGCCGCCGTGTACATCACGGTGTCGATGAAGGACCCCAGCACGAGAATCAGCGAAACCGAGAGCGCCCCTTGGACCGCGAGTGACGGAACCGGAGTACCGGTCCGAACGGACCAGCGCCCGAGTGCTGCGAAGACGCGATGGTCCTTCCCCATTGCGTAGGCGATCCTCGATCCGGCGAAGATCAGTCCGTTGACCGCCCCAAAAGCGCACACGCAGATCAGCGCCGCGACGAGGATGCTCGCCCTCGCTGGGAAGACCGACGCGACCGTGTCGGCGGCCACCGCATCCGACGCTGCCAAACCGGCGAAGCCGAGGACCCGGAGGAAGGCCGTGTTCACCGCCAGGTAGACTGCGGTCACCACCGCCAGTGCCAGCATCATGGCGCGAACGATGTTCCTGTTCGGGTTTCGAACTTCGGCCGTAACGAAGACCAGCTCGTTCCAGCCCCCGAAGGAGAAGAGCACCAGAATGAAAGCCACGGTCAACGGAACCGGGTCCACGGTGGGGGTCTGCTCCCTGGCCACGTCCGGCACCCCACCCGCGACGGCGGCCGCACCGACGACCAGAAGAACTCCCGCCAGCTTCGCCACCGTCAGGCTGTTCTGAACCCGGACGCCGAGACGCACGCCGGCAATGTTGACACTGGTGAGCCCCACGACCACCGCCGCGGACAATGCGGGCTTCCCTCCCGGAATGCGGCCGACGATCGGCTCGGCGTAAGTGGCGACGACGTAGGCCATGACGGCGATGTCGCCGGGACGAACCACCAGCGTCTGAAGCCAGCCGAAGAGAAAACCGGCCCAGCGGCCGTAGGCCCGCGTGAGATAGACATAGTCGCCACCCTGCTCTGGATAGGCTGTCGCTAACTCCGCGTAGCCCACGGCGCCGCACAGCGACAGCAGGCCCCCGATCACCCAGATGGTCAGGACACCCGACGCCGATCCGACTCCGCGCGCGATTTCGGGAGCGGTCACGAGGACTCCTGCGCCGACGATGACCCCGGCGATGAGACAGGTCGAGTCGAAGAGCGTGAGCGCCCTGCGTGGTTGACCTCCGGCCACGACGTCACCCCGCCGCGGGCGTTGCCGTCCGGGGACGCGTCACCATCCCGCGCCGATCCGGCAGCTCGACGACGCGCGCACCGACGCCGACCCGACACACGACGAATGTGGCGACAGACACGAGAGAGGTGCGGCGGTGCGTTCGAATTGGCTGGGCCACAAGAACCTCCGAGCGGCAAGCGACGTTGCTTCGCCTTTCGGAGACACACAGTGCCGCACGTGGCGTCCGAAAACCTGATGTGACCCTGAAATCGCGCGAATTTCTTCCTGATCACCGTCTCGTTTCGCTTTGGTTCGCTGCGATGGATGGGTATCCTCTTGAATGTGTCGCCCCGATCTCTTCCATCGCCCGACCAGGCCCCGAGACCGGTGGAGTTTCTGGTCGCCGACCGTTGGCGCGTCCGCCCGGATCTCAATCGGATCGTCGACGGCGAGACCGAGCACCAGGTCCCAGACAAGTTCATGCAGGTGCTCGTGGTGCTCATGGAGCACCCCGGCGTGGTCAGCCGGCAGGCGATCTTCGACAAGGTGTGGCCCGACACGTCCGTGGTGGACGAGAGCCTGACGCGAGCGATCTCGAGCCTGCGCAAGCTCTTCGATGACGACCCCAAGCACCCGAGGATCATCGAGACCATCCCGAAAAAGGGCTACCGGCTGCTTGCGACGGTCACGAGCATCCCGGCAAGTGACAGCTCTCCGGGTCTTTCCGGTTCAGCGGACCCCTCCGATAACCGGTGGTGGCCGATGTGCCTCGCGGTCGGTATCGCGGTGGTTGCCGTCGCAGGATGGTGGCTCGCCGTCCGGCACGACACCCGGCTTCGGGACGAGAGCATCAGATCACAGATCACGGCATTGCCGGGAATCGAGGAGTATCCCGCGCTGTCGCCGGAAGGGGACCGCGTCGCGTTTGTCTGGGACGGCGGCGACGCCGAAGATGAAGGGGTCTTCGTTCAGGTCATCGGTGCGGGACCGGCGCTCCGGCTCACGACAGTCGAGGGTCGCTACGCCTTTCCGGCATGGAGCCACGACTCCCGATTTATCTCCTATGCCAGGGTGGCCGGATCCCGTCGCGGGATCTTCATGGTCCCGGCCACCGGCGGGACCGAAATCGAGCTCGTGGCCGCCGCACGAGACGAAGCCCTCAACACACCCGCGTTTTCTCCCGATGGACAGGGGCTGATCTTTGCTCGCCGAGCCGTCTTCGAAGGCGCCGCTCACCTGCTTCGCAAGAACATGGAAACAGGCGTAATCGAGTCGCTCGCGCCCTCCTCTGAGCTTCCGTTCGGTGGCTATCGGCCGAGATTCTCACCCGACGGCAGCCATCTCGCCTTCGTCTCCAGCGGCACTGAACGGATGGATATCGTAATCACCTCCGCCGACGGCTCGAAACCACGCCGACTCTCCCTCGACGGCCTGCCGTTTTCAGATTTCGCCTGGGGACCCGGCAGCAACCAGCTCATTCTCAGAGGCGGGGGGAGAATCCGCGTCGTGGATCTCGACGGTACCATCGGCCGGACCCTGACATCGACCAGGTCTGCCGGCACTCTGTCCGTCGCCGCACGACATCCGATCCTCGCTTTCTCGGAAGGCCATCGGGAGAGGAACATCTGGAGATGGACCGCCGCAACTGACTCAACGGAGGCTCTCCTCAAGAGGATCATCCACTCGACGGCCTGGGATGCCTTTCCTTCACTCTCCCCCGATGGCCAGAGCATCGCATTCCTCACCAATCGGACCGGCTCATACCAGCTCTGGGTGGCCTCACGCGACGGCACCGCCAGCCACCTGATGGCCGAAATCCCGAGCCTCAACCGGTTTTCACCGTCGTGGTCGCCGACTGGTGAACGCATTGCTGTGACCGCGGAAATTGACGGAGCTCCGACGACCTGCATCGTCGAGTTTCCGAGCGGCCGAACCCGTTGCCTGCCGCCCCCTGACGGTGGCGAAACCTCCGCCACCTGGTCGCTCGACGGCAACTCCGTCTTCGTCACACGCAGCACAACTGGAGGTTTTGCCATCTGGCGCCGGCCGGTCACCGACGGACCGGCCTCGGACGCCGTCCCGATCACGCCCGGACGCGATGCTCAGGCGGTCCGCCTGGCAGCAGGACCCTCCCTTTTCTTCAATCGCGATCTCCAGGCCCGGAGAATCTGGAGGTGCGACACCGACGGCACGAACCCGGAGGCCGTATTCACTCTCGACGTCGGCCAGATTCTCGCCTGGCGGGTCACGGCCGACGGGCTGTACGTGGGGTACCGAGTCCAGAACGATGACCGCACCTATCACATCGCATTCTCCAGCTTCCGCACCGGCTCGACGACCGAGCTGGTCGCCGTTCCGGGCCGATGGGGCTTCGAGTTCGCCGTCGATCCCGTCGATGATCGAACCGTCTTTTTCGACCGAATGGAAGCCGTCGACTCGAATATTTTTGCCATCGAACACTACTGATCGGGATCGGGATGGGCGGGGATGAGTGGCACGGGCATTGTCGAGGGAGGCCGAACGGAGTTCAACTCCGTCGTTGCAGCTGCGACAGGCGCTCCAGGTCTCGTCTCACAGCCTCGTCGTCCGGCGAAAGCCGCTGCGCCGCTCGAAGGGCCTCGATCGCCTGGTCGAGACGACCGGAGCGCTCGAGGGCCGACGCGAGAGCCCGCCACGACTGGACGTGGCGCGGATCGATTTCGACAGCGCGACGAAACTGAACCACCGCGTCGTCATACCGCTGGAGGGCAGTCAGAGCGACTCCGCAGTTGAAGTGCAGCAGAAGGTCATCGGAGCGTTCCACCTCGGCCGCACACAGCAGCGCCGCCGCCTCCTCGAAGTCGCCCGCGCGCAGCAGCTCGGTCCCGAGGTTGTTGCGCGCCGGCAGGCTGCCGGGGTCGGTCTCGAGCGCCTGCCTGTATCGAGCTCGCGCCCCATGATGGTCGCCGGCGTCGGCCAGGGCGGTGCCGAGGTCGAGGAGAATGGACGTGCTCCCCGGAACGTGCTCGAGCGCGCGCTCGAACTGCACGGCCGCCTCCCGCGGTCTGCCGAGACCTTCCAGGGCGCGACCGAGGTACACCATCGGGACCGGGTTGTCGGGACGGATGGCGAGCGACGCTTTGGCCTGCAGGGCCGCCTCCGTGTTCCGCCCTTGCTCGACCAGGATCCCAGCCAGGTTCGCGTGCGCCAACCAGTTTCGGGTGGTGCACTCGAGCGCGTGCCGGTTCAGGGTGGCGCTGTCTTTCCAGAACCCGACCTGCCGGCGGGCCACAACCATGGTGGTCACGATCACCACGCACACCGCACCTGCAATCACCGGCCGTGATCGCACGCGAAGGTTCCACAGCTCGGCCAACGACCAGGCCAACATCAGCCACACACCGATCTGTGGAATGTAGGTGTAGCGGTCCGCCATGGCCTGGGAGCCGACCTGAACCAGGCCGATGACCGGCACGAGGGTTCCCAGATACCAGAACCAGCCGACCGCCAGGTAGGGCCGGCGCTTGATGCCGATGACGACCGCCGCGGTGACCGCGATCAGGACCACGGCGGCTGCAACGGGCTGCCACACCGGCAGGCTGCTGCCCGGATGGGGATAGAACATCGCCAGGCAGATCGGCGCCACCGTCTTCTGCACGTACGCGACCCATGCCACCAGGGCGTTGGCGACCCGCACGCCGAAGCCCAGCGGCCCGAGCTGCTCCATCGCACCGCGCTGGGCGACGACGGTGACGGCCGCACAGCCAGCGGCCAAGAGCATCAGCGGGAGCTTCTCGAGCACGAGCCTGATCGTCTGCCGACCGATGGATGCGGTCGGGACCGGCTCCGCGGACGACGATCCTCGCTGACCGATCTGCAGGCGCCCGAGCGGCCACACGTCGAGCAACAGCAGCACGAATGGAAGGGTCACCACCATCGGTTTGCTGGCCAGACCGAGCACATACAGCCCGGCGACGACCGCGTAGCGTCCCACCCGGGGCTTCTTGACATACCACCCCCAGGCGTAGAGCACCGTCATCCACATCAGACCCGACAGAACGTCCTTGCGCTCGGCCACCCAGGCAACCGACTCGGCTCTCAGTGGGTGCACGGCGAAGAGCACCGCGACCAGGGCGCTCGGCCACAGGTTGCCGGTCAGTCTGCGAAACGCGAGAAAGAGCATCACCACCGCCGCGGCGTGGAGGACCACACTCGTGAGGTGATGCCCGCCTGGGTCGTTCCCCCACATCTCCCAGTCCAGAATGTGCGACAACGAGGTCAGCGGGTGCCAGTTGCTGAGGTGAAACGACGTCAACGCCCAGACAACCGACTCGGCGTTCAGGCCGCCGACGATGTGCGGGTTGTCGTACACCAGCACCGGGTCGTCGTAGGTGACGAACTCGAAGCTCGTCGCCTGGCCGAAGACCACAAACACCGCCACCACCAGCACGATTGAAACCGCGATCGCTGTGCCACGGGAATCGGGGCC
>JASFPU010000217.1:0-5757 GCA_050115855.1 Holophagae bacterium | reverse complement strand
CGCGGCTTCTCGACCGGCATGGCGCAGCGCCTCAAGATCGCCCAGGCGCTGCTCCACGACCCGGATGTGCTGCTGCTCGATGAGCCGTCCTCCAACCTGGACCCGGCGGGTCAGGACTGGCTGGAAGACCAGGTCAAGGCGCTCGTTGCCGACGGGCGGACGGTGGTGCTCGCCACCAACGACCGCCGAGAGATGACCTGGGGGAGTCGCGGTGTCTCGCTGGCTGGCTGAGGTGCTGGCGGTCGCCGGCAAGGACCTGCGCACCGAGTTCCGGACGCGGGTCGCGCTCAACGCACTGGCGCTGTTCGCGCTGACCACCCTGGCGGCGGTGTCCTACACCATCGGCCCCTACCGCCTGTCGACCGAGGACCGTCCGTTCCTGCTGTCGGTCCTGCTCTGGATCGTGATCTTCTTCGCCGCGCTCGCCGGGCTCGACCGCAGCTTCGTCAAGGAGGAGGAGAGCCACACCGCCGGCCTGCTGCGGTTGGCGGCGGCGCCGACCGTGGTGTGGGCCGGCAAGCTGGTCTACAACCTGGTCCTGATCACGGCTCTCATGGCGATCCTGACACCGCTGTTCTGCGTCCTGATGGGGTTCGACGTCGTGATGCCGTGGCGGTTCGTCGCGGTGCTCGCAGCCGGTGGGTTCGGGCTCGCCGTGACGACGACGATCGTCGCCGCGATCATCGCCCAGGCCATGACCCGCGGGGCCTTGTTCTCGGTGCTGTCCCTGCCGCTGCTGCTGCCGCTGTTGATCTTCCTCATTCAGGGGACGACCGCGATCTCGACCGGCGATCTGCCGACCTGGTCCGCCAGCCTGCGTGCGGTGCTGTCGATGGCCGGCGTGATGACCGTGGTGTCGGCTCTGCTGTTCCCGATCGTCTGGCGCGACTGAAGCGACCGGCTACGGGCATGCCGTGGACACGTTCGTTGTTGGTCCTGGTAGTATGGCGGGCGTTGGAGACGCGACTCGATCGCAACGGGAGGCCGCAGCGTGACACGAATCGGAACGACCCTCAAGTGGCTGCTCTTCGTCTGGATGGCGCTGGTCATCTGGGCCGCTTTCATGTGGGTTCCGTCGGCGCAGGGCTTCAAGGGCGAGTCGTCGCGCATCGTGTTCTTCCACGTCCCGACGGCGTGGGTCGCCACGCTGGCCTTTCTCGTGTCGTGCGTCGCGTCGGTGATGTACCTCAAACGGCGGGCACCGACAGACGATCACCGGGCTGCGGTCAGCGCCGGGCTCGGTTTGATGTTCGCGGTGCTGGCGACGGTGACCGGTGCGATCTTCGCCAAGATCATGTGGGGTGCCTACTGGAACTGGGACCCACGCCAGACCTCGATCACCATCCTGCTGCTCATCTATGCCGCCTACTTCGCGCTGCGCGGCGCGGTCCCCGACCCGGAGAAACGCGCCACGCTGGCCGCGGTCTACTCGATTCTCGCGTTCGTCACGGTGCCCTTCCTGATGTTCGTCGTGCCGCGCATCTACTGGTCGCTGCATCCGGACGTGATCACCAACGCCGATCCCGACAACCGCCTCGACTCGGCCCATGTCCGCGTCCTGCTGGCATCGCTCGCCGGATTTACCGGGTTGTACGTATGGTTATATACTCTCGGGAGCCGGATCGAGGCCATTCGGCACCGGCGCCGGCAGGAGGTTCTGTAGATGTCTGATCTCGCCGGCATCATGGCGGTGACCTTGATCATCTGGATCGGTCTGTTCGTATACGTGTACCGGCTCGACCGCAAGGTCAGCCGTTTGGAGGACTGAATGTCTGACCATCGAAAACAGCGACGTCTGTGGTACATCGCCGGCGGCGTGCTGATCGTGGCCTTTCTCGCCTACGGCGCGACGTCGTTCAAATCGAATCTGACGCCCTACGTCTCCTTCGAGGAGGCCATGAAATCACCGCGCAAGGTCCAGGTCGCCGGCGGCCTGGTGCCGAACTCGACGAGCTACGTCGAGGACCGTGAGCTGCTCCAGTTCGGCATGGTTGAGGACTCCGGCGAGACCCTGACCGTGCTCTACGAGGGCGTCAAACCGGGCAACTTCGAAGAGGCGACCCAGATCGTCGCCATCGGCTCGTACCAGAACGGGGCGTTCCACGCCGAGCAGCTGCTCGTCAAATGTCCGTCCAAGTACCAGGGCCTCGAGGAAGATCCCTCGACTCGCAAAACCGAAGCCTGACCGCCGCCGGTTGATCCGGAGGCGGTTCGATCGCACGAGGCCGACGAGCCCCGGCCCGAGTGAGGGCTCCAGCTGAGAGGAGAACCGATGTATATACCCGGCACTCTGCTGCTGTGGGTGGCTTTTTTGGTCGGCTTGACCTCGACCGTCGCCTACGCGCTGTCGATCCGAGACCCGCAGCGGTGGCGCCCCATCGCGCGCCAGACCTACGGTTTGATGACCGCCGCGGTGGTCATCGCCTCCGGCCTCCTCATGTACCTGCTCGTCACCCACGACTACCGACTGCACTACGTCTGGGCCTACTCGGACAACTTCCTGCCGCTCCACTACCTGATCTCGACCTTCTGGGGTGGTCAGGAGGGCAGCTTCCTGCTCTGGATCTTCTGGGGGGTCCTGCTCGGACTGCCCTTGATTCGATTCGCCCGGTCGTACGAGTCGCGCGCGATGATCTTCTACAACCTGACGATCCTGTCGCTGATCATGCTGCTCCTCAGGCAGGACCCGTTCCGCTTTCACCAGGGCCTGACCGCCGGCATGACGCCGCTCGACGGCCAGGGGCTCAACCCACTGCTCCAGAACCCGTGGATGGTCATCCATCCGCCGATCATGTTCATCGGTTACGCGTCGCTCGCCATCCCGTTCGCCTTCGCCATGGCCGCGCTGTGGATGCAGAAGTACGACGAGTGGACCACGGTCTCGCTGCCGTGGGTGCTGGTGTCGCTGGCGACCCTCGGAACGGCGATCATGCTCGGCGGGTACTGGGCGTACGAGACCCTCGGCTGGGGCGGCTACTGGGGCTGGGACCCGGTCGAGAACGCGTCGCTGGTGCCCTGGCTGGCGACCGCCGCGCTGACCCACGGCATGCTGCTGCAGCGGGGGCGAAAGCGGTTCCGGCGACTCAACCTGGTGCTCGCGGTGAGTGCCTACCTGCTCGTCGTCTACGCCACGTTCCTGACCCGTTCCGGCGTGCTCGGGGATTTCTCGGTCCACTCCTTCGTCGACCTGGGCATCACCGGCTGGCTGGTCTTCAACATGGGGTTCTTCCTGTTCGCCTCGATCGCGCTGCTCGCGCTCCGCTGGCGGGACATCCCGACGGAGGTCGGCGATGAGCCGTTCGTGTCGCGGACGATCTTCTTCGTGGTCGGCATCCTCCTGTTCATTCTGATCGGTCTCGTGGTGCTGTTCGGAACCTCGGCGCCGTTGCTGTCGAGGTTGTGGGGTGAACCGGCCCAGGTCGGGCCCGAGTTCTACAACGCCATGGGCTTTTGGATCGCCGTGGTCTTCGCCGCGGTGCTCGGCGCGACGCCGTTCCTCGCCTGGGGCCGGGCGCGCAAGGAAGCGCGCGGGATCTTCCTGGCCAGCCTCGGTGTGGCCGCCGTCGGGCTGGTCGTCGCCGCGCTGCTCGGCCTGACTGGATGGAAGGCGTTCGTCTACGTCGGAGCGGCGCTGTTCACCATCGTCGCCAACGGCTGGGCGGTGATCGACTATGGCCGCAGTCGACGGTGGCGCCTGACCGGCGGGCCCGTGGCCCATGTCGGCATCGGACTGATGATGCTCGCCTTCTTGACCACCGGCTGGCTCGACCAGCAGGGAAAGGCGCGACTGACGCAGGATCAGCCGGTCGAGCTGCTCGGCTACACGATGACCTTCCGCGGCGTCGAGAAGCCGACCCCCGAGGCGCGCGACGCCATGGTGATCGAGATCACCGACGAGCGGGGCAAGAACTTCGTCCTGAAACCGAGGATGTGGGTCAATCGGAAATCCAACCAGTTGGTCGCGAACCCGGACATCAAGTCGTTTCTCACCTCTGACCTGTACCTGGCGCCGGTCGAGTTCGATCCGGGCAGGGAGCCCGCGGCAAGCGCACGGCTCATGCTGACGCGGAACCAACCGCAGAGCTTCAACGAATGGACGTTGACCTTCCTCGGCTTCGATCTGTCCAAACAGAACAGCGTTCCCGGTGCGCTCACCGTCGGTGTCAGCGTCCGGCTCGAGCGGCCCGACGCGGATCCGGTCGATCTGGAGCCGACGATGATCTCGACCGACGAGGGGGTCCAGGCAGTCGCGGTCGACATCCCGGGCGTGCCCGGGGGTCGCCTGCGCGCGACTGGAATGAACGTCGACTCCGGGATGGTTCGGATCGAGCTGCTTGGGCTCAGCGGTGGCATCGGTCGCACCGCGATGATGCACAAGGGCGAGACGCTGGCCTACGAGAACCTGAAAATCACGTTCCAGGACTTCGACATGTCGGACTTCGATCCCGACGCCGGCAAGATCAACTTCGGTGTCGTGTTCGACGTCGAGGTCGATGGCCAGCACATGCAGGTCGTGCCGACGTTCCGCGGCGGGCGGGGCGAAGACCCGGTCGCCACACCGGCAGTCATCCCCGGCACGGGTGGCGTGACGTTGAGTCCGGGCCGAATCGATGCCGAGACCGGTGCGGTGCAGCTGCGCGTCTTCGATCCGACGTTGCCGGCGGCCGGGCCGGAGCCGGCGAGCATCGTGATCGACGCCTCGACCAAGCCGCTCATCGGGCTGGTGTGGTTCGGCACGCTGCTCGTCATCATCGGCACCGCCGTCGCGATCGGCCTGCGCGGCAAGGACATCGCTTCGATCCCGCTCGACCACTAGGGGCCGACGGTCGCGGCCGCGGTATCGGCTACTCTTGAAGCGACGATGACCGCACCGGACACCCCGCTTCGACCTCCGTGCCGGCTCGCCCTGCTCGGTGAGGCGCGCATCGTCGTTGAGTGGACGGCACTGCAGCTGTCGTTGCGCGGTCTCCGCGCAACCGCGCCGCAGGGTGACGGCTCGCCGGTCATGGTGATCCCCGGCTTCGCGACCGACGACTCGTGGACCGAACGGCTGCGCGGCTTTCTCGCTGACATCGGGTGGCAGGTCCGCGGGTGGGGTCTGGGCCGCAACCACGGACGGGTTGCAGAGCTGATCCCGAAGGTCGTCGAGCGGGCCGTCGGGTTCGCCGACGACGCCGGGACTCCGCTCCGATTGGTCGGCTGGAGTCTGGGCGGGTATCTGGCGCGGGAGGCGGCGCGCGAGCATCCCGAGGTGGTCGACCGCGTCGTGACCCTCGGCGCGCCGATTATCGGCGGGCCCAAGTACACCGCGTCGGCGCCGATGTATCTGAGAAAGGGCTACGATCTCGACGCGATCGAGACCGACGTCGAAGCGCGCGAGCGCGACCCGATCCGGGTGCCGGTCGACGCGGTCTACAGCCGGTCCGACGGAGTGGTCGCCTGGCGCGCCTGCATCGACCGTCACACACCCCGGGTGCGGCACCACCCGGTCGGATCGAGCCACCTCGGTCTGGTGTCGTCGGCGCCCGTGTTCCGTCTCGTCGCCGAGCTGCTGGCCGAATCGTCACGCGAACCGTAAACGGTAGAATTCCGTCGTGACCCAACGCAAGGTCCTGTTCTGGATCGCGGTGCTCTACTTCGCCGAGGGACTGCCTTTCGGCATCGCCTACGACGTCTGGCCGGTGTTCTTCCGGGTGCACGGCGTGTCGCTCGCAGAGATCGGGCTGATGAGTCTGCTGTCGCTGCCGTGGACCTGGA
>JASFPU010000216.1:0-5778 GCA_050115855.1 Holophagae bacterium | reverse complement strand
CGACCTGTGGAGTCGTTGAGCGTGAAGTACATGGCGTGCAGCGCGAGCATCGAGTCCTCGGGCCGCCACGGCGCGGGGTCGAGCCGGAGCAGCAGGTACTCGAACGGAGGAGAGCCGAGGGCGTCGAGACCGGCGTTGACGCCGTCGACATAGGCGTCGAGGATGCGCCGGTGGGCGGCCGGGAGGGCCTCGACCGCACGGCGTGCACGGTGACGGAAACGGTGCAGGCGTGCGGCCCGGTCGGCGTCGACGGCCGCGGGCCCGAACAGCTCCGACAGCTCGCCGGCGCCCTGGCGGCGCAGCAGGTCCATCTGGAAGAAGCGCTCCTGGGCGTGGACGAAGCCGAGCCCGCGCGCGACGTCCTCGCGACTCTCGCCGCGGATGGTGGGCACGCCGAGCGCGTCGCGCTCGACGACGACCGGGGCCGCGAGGCCGGTGACTGCGACCTCGCCCTCGAGGGCGGGCAGGCTCGCGGTGACCGCGTGGCGGACCCAGAGGACGCCGGCGAGCGCGAGCAGCAGCAGCACGACGACGGCGATGACGAGGACCTTGACCCAGCGGCTCATGGCGGCTCCTTCCGGTCCGCGCCCACGGTAGCAGAAGCTCGCGGCTTCACCGCGAAGCCGCAAAGACGGCAGCATCGCCGGGCAAGCCACCATCGCAAATCAACGCAGAGGCGCAGAGACGCAAAGACGCAAGGTCATCACAATCATCCCTCGGCGCTGCAGGCCGACGTGGGACAAGCTCGGATCTGGTTTGACGCAATCTTCAACGAGGGGGATTGAAACACCGAGGACACGGCGAACCACGGCGGTTCCACGGGGTTCGATCTCAGTCCATCGCAATCGTCGTCCGAGCGCGATGGGCCGAGCCACAACCGCCCAAGCCGACACCGCCAGCTCAAAAATGCGATGCTCTGCGGCGCTTTGCGTCTTGGCGATTCATCCCCACCTCGGTCGTCGTGGGCCGGGGTGGTGGCGTTGCTCGGCCTCGATGGCCGCGAGGGCACGCCTGATCTCGGCGCTCGTCGCGGCATCCGGTCCGAGGCGCGCGGCGGTGACCAGATACTGGTAGGCCGCGGTGGCGTCGCCCCGGTCCTCGAGCAGGATCAGCCCCGCGGCGGCGTGGAGCGCGGCCATGTCGGCGCCGCGCGGCGCGAGCTGGATGGTGCGCTGGATCAGCGCCAGCGCGGCGCTGGAGTGGCCCCGGCGGCGCAGCCGAGCGGCGAGGTCCAGCGCCTGATCCGGGGCCAGCGCGGTGCGGGCCGCCGCCGCCGGCAGCGCGAAGTACTCGGTGGCGGCCTGCTCGGGCCGGTCCTCCTGGAGCGCCTCAGCAACCGCACCGGAGACCGGCGCCACCGTCGGGCGGCCGAGCTCGCGCTCCCGTTCGGCGATGCCGCGTCGGCTCATCACCCACGCGGCGCCGGCGCCGGCGAGGAAGCCGCCGATGTGCGCGCCGTGGGCGACCCCGCCGGCGCCGGCGAAGAGAAACGGCACCAGGTTGTCGAGCACGAGGTAGATACCGAGCACGATCCGGGCCGGAATCTCGAACACGTGCCAGAAGATCGGCGGCAGGAAGAAGAAGACCCGCACCGTGTTTCGGGGAAACCAGATGAAGTAGAAACCGAGCACGCCGGAGATCGCGCCGGACGCCCCGACGAGCGGGATGTCGGAGCTCAGGAAGAAGACGGCGTGAAACAGGGTCGCGGCGACCCCCGTCGCCAGGTACCAGAAGGCGAAGGCGCCGTGGCCGAGCCGATGCTCGACGTTGTCGCCGTAGATCCACAGAAAGAGCATGTTGCCTGCGAGGTGGAGCAAGCCGCCGTGCAGGAAGATCGAAAAAAGCAGGTCGAAGAGCGACGGTGCGGCCGGACGGTAGCCGTGCTTGAAGACGAAGAGGTCGTACGCCGACATCTGGCTCGCGGCGCGGTTCAGCTCCTGCCGGCTCGTTGTCACCTGGGACAGGAGCTCCATGTACTCGGCGAACTCGGGATCCGACCTGTCCGCCGGCTGGGTGCCGAGCGGCAGGCTGACGAAGACGAAGATCGCGACGTTGAGCGCGATGATCGCCCACGTCACGTACGGCGTGCTCTTCGGGTTGGGCGCATCGGAGATCGGCAGGAACATCGCCCAATAGTGCCACCGTCGCAGCGATTTCGCACCTCGGGCCCTTCCCGGACGTCCTCCTCACAGCGCGGAGGGAACCCTCGGAGATGTTGCTACAACGTGACGGTCGTGCCGGTGTGGATGGGCCGCAGGCGATCTCCCATGACGGTCGAGAGCGTCTCGTATCCCTTGTCGCCGGTGCAGTGGCCGGTGAAGACCGGGCCGGCGACGCGGTCGAGCATGGCGCGGGCCAAGGCCTCGACCTCGGGCCGGCTCGCCGTCATGGTGTCGAACAGTGGCAGCCCGATCAGGTGGAAGCCGCCTAAGACGGCTTTGATCGGGGTGTCGGGAAACCTCTCGGCGGCGGTCTCGACCATGTTGAGGATGCCGCTGTGGGAGCAGCCGGTGAAGACCGCCACTCCGTCGCCCTCGTGGACCACCATCACCAGCTCGTGATCGAACGGGTCGGGCTCGAGCCGGCCGTCGTGCTCGACGAACAGGTGCCGGTTGCCCGTGGGCCGCGGCTGGGCCGTCGAGATCTCGGTGAGCAGCCAGATCCCCGGGGCGATCTCGGTGTCCTCGCCGACGAACCGGAAGCGGTCGCGGGCGGCCTCGATCACGTCGAGATCGAGGCCGATCGGCCTTTTGACAATCGCCAACGCCTTGAACCAGCGCGGCGTGAGCGGTCCGTCGCGGAGAAAGATCGGGGCGGTCGGGTTGAGCTCGAGGAATCGGGCCAGCCCGCCGCCGTGGTCGAAGTGGTGGTGCGACAGCACCGCGAGATCGACCTCGTCGAGGTCGACTCCCATGGCCACCGCGTTGTCGGCAAAGGCGCCGCTGGCGCCGGTGTCGAAGAGGATCGTGGTCGCGCCGATCTCGACCACGACGGACAGACCGAACTCCGCCGTCAGATCGTTGCGGCCGTCGATGACGTCGTTCTCGATCAAGGTCGTGACGCGCATGGCGTGCTCCTTTTCGCCATCGTACCCCGGAAGCGGCGGTAGGATGGAGCCGCCGGTGACCGGCCGGAGGGGGTGACACGGCGATGCAGATCACAGACGAGCTCCGTGAACGGATCCGATGCGCCTTTCCGGCGCTTGCCGGAGACACGGTCTTCCTCGAGAACGCCGGCGGCTCCCAGGTGCCGGCGGTGGTCGCCGACCGGATCCGTGACTACATGCTGACGAGCTACGTCCAGCTCGGCGCCGGCTACCCGTTGGCCGATCGGGCGACCCGGCTGGTCGACGAGGCGCACGACGTCGTCAGGCTGCTGTTCAACGGGTCGGAGGGTGAGGTCATCCTCGGCCCGTCGACCTCGGCCCTGCTGCGCATGCTGGCTGACTGCTACTCGAAGAAGCTCTCACCGGGCGACGAGGTCGTGGTCGCCGAGATCGGCCACGAGGCCAACGTCGGCCCGTGGAAGTCGCTGCAACGATTCGGGGTCGAGCTCGAATGGTGGCGGATGGACCCGGCGACCTGCGAGTCCCCGATCGAGGCGCTCGCCGAGCTCCTCACCGACCGAACCGTGCTCGTCGCCTTTCCCCACGTGTCCAATCTGCTCGGCGAGATCATGGACGTCGCCGAGATCACCCGGCTGGTCCACGACGCCGGCGCCCGGGTCGTGGTCGACGGCGTCGCGTACGCGCCGCACCGGGCGATGGACGTCACCGCCTGGGGTGTCGACGTCTACGCCTACTCGACCTACAAGGTCTACGGCCCCCACATGGCGGCCATGTGGGCGAGCCACGACACGCTGGCCGAGCTCGACAGCCCCAACCACTTCTTCATCCCGGGCGACGAGCTGCCGTACGCTTTCGAGCTCGGCGGCGTCTGCCACGAGGGCTGCGCCGGCATCCTCGGGCTGCGTGACTACCTGGCCGAGCTGGCCGGAGTGGGGGAGCCGAGCGAGATCGACCGGCCGGCGGTCGAGCGAGCGTTCGACGTGATGGCGGCCTGTGAGATGCCGGTTCAGGCGAGGTTGATCGAGTACCTGCGGTCTCGCGACGACGTCCGCATCGTCGGGCCGGACCACGCCCGGCCGTCGCGGGTCGGGACGATCAGCTTCCTGCACGCGACGAAGAGCTCGAGCGAGATCGCCGACGCGGTCAACCGGTCGGGGATCGGCATCCGGCACGGTCACATGTACGCCTACCACCTGTGCCAGGCGCTCGGGCTCGATCCGGATGACGGCGTCGTCCGGGTCAGCCTGGTGCACTACAACACGGCGGCCGAGATCGAGCGGCTGATCGACGTGCTCGAACGGGCGCTCCGATGAATGCGGAGCAGTCGGTGACCAGCGGCATGAGGTGTTTGCCGGAGGTCTGGGCCGCCGATCAGTCCTGCGATGCATCGTGGACGGCGAATCGCTGAGACCTGGTCGAGCTCAGCGTGGTGTGCTAGCGTGAGGCTCTGCCGCGGCCGACTCCGCGCCGGGAGGACACTGATGTCTCGAAGCGCCGCTCCGTGGATCACGAGCCTTGCTGTCGTGGTTCTGATTTCCGGATTGCTGGGTGCCTCCGAACCGGTCGAGATCTCCGAGGACGGTCTCGAAAGGGCGACGCCGGGGCCCGGCGAGGCACCATCGGCGTGGCGCCAGGGCGGCGACGTGCCGTACCCGCTGGTCGCGGACTGGACCAATGCGCTCCGGGTCCAGGTCGGCGGACTGGTCGTGGCGGACGTCAACGGCGACGGCGCCGAGGACCTCGTGGTCGGGTGCTACAACTCGAGCTCCTACCCGCCGTACGACGACTGGGAGAACCTGATCTACCTCAACACCGGGGTCGAGCTCGAGGCGACCCCGTCGTGGGTGTCGGCCGACGAGCGCTCGACCGGCGACATCCGGGTGGCGCTGATCAACGACGATCCCTACCCCGACGTCTTCGCCGCAAACGGCGGCTACGAGATGGCGCCGTCGGTGATCTACTTCGGTTCGGCGTCCGGACCGAGCACGACGCCGGGGTGGTTCGCCGCCGACGTGGCGTGGACCAACTTCGCCGCACCGTTCGACTTCGACCACGACGGCGACGTCGACGTCGCCACCGCCAACCAGGGCAACTCACCGACCGACCCGTACCGGCCGATGGCGCTCTACCTCAACGACGCCGGGACCCTGGCAACCACCCCCGCCTGGCAATCGGCCGAGACCTCGATCCAGAACTTCCTGTCGTGGGGCGACCTCGACGGCGACGGCTGGGAGGATCTGGCGGTGTCCAAGTGGGCCAACTTCTCGAGCGGCGTCTACCACAACGCAATGGGTACGCTCGACACGACACCGACCTGGACGACCGGCACCACCGACACCGACAAGGGGGTGGGTTGGGCGGACGTCGACGGCGACCTCGACCCCGATCTCGCCCTCGGCCACGACCCGACCCAGCTGTGGACCAACACCGGTGGCAGCCTGGCGGTGACCTGGTCGTCGGCGGCGACGTACTTCGGCCACTCCGACCTGCGCTGGGAGGACATCGACCTCGACGGCGACCCCGACCTCGCGGAGGTCCATTTCTCCAACGGCCAGGCGCACATCTACGTCAACCGGGACGGCGTACTCGACAGCGCCCCGACCTGGACCTTCGACTCGCCACACGTCGGCACGGCCATCGCCTTCGGCGACATCAACGGCGACGACCTGCCCGATCTCGTCGTCGGCAACTCGGGCGACACGTCGTTGTGG
>JASFPU010000215.1:0-5817 GCA_050115855.1 Holophagae bacterium | reverse complement strand
ATCGGGATCGGGATCGGGATCGGGATCGGGATCGGGATCGGGATCGGGATCGGGATCGGGATCGGGATCGGGATCGGGATCGGTCGCGAGCGAGAGCTCGCGAAAGCCTCACTCCGCCGGCGGCTCGAAGGCCGGGAGTCCGGTCAGGTAGTTGCCGAGCACCAGAGTGTGGATGTCGTCGGTGCCTTCGTAGGTGAAGACGGTCTCGATGTTCATCAGGTGGCGCATGATGGGATACTCGTTGACGATGCCGTTTGCGCCGTGGATCTCCCGAGCGGTCCGAGCACAGTCCCGTGCGACTCTGACGTTGTTCCGCTTGGCCAGAGACACCGCCTCGTGGCGGAGCGTGCCGGCGTCCTTCATCCGACCGAGCTGAACGGCGACCAGTTGACCTTTGACGATTTCGGCGTACATGTCGGCGAGCTTGGCCTGGATCATCTGGTGTGAGGCGATGGGCCTGCCGCCGAACTGGGTCCGCGTGGTCGCGTACCCAAGCGCGGCCGAGAAGGTCGCCATGGCGGATCCGAGAGAGCCCCAGGCAATACCGTATCGGGCCTGGTTCAGGCACGCGAGCGCGTTCTTCAGGCCGACCGTCCCAGGCAGCACGCTGTCGGCGGGAATCCGGCAGTCGGAGAACGCGAGCTGTGATGTGACCGACACCCGGAGCGAGTACTTGCCGCGGTGCTCCGACGTCGTGAAACCGTCCGTACCCCGTTCGACGAGAAAACCGCGGATGCCGTCCTCGGTTCGAGCCCACACGACCGCGATATCGGCGATCCCACCATTGGTGATCCACGCCTTCTCTCCGTTGAGCACCCAGGAGTCGCCGTCGCGGACCGCGCGGGTCCGCATGCCACCCGGGTTCGAGCCGAAGTCGGGCTCGGTGAGACCGAAGCAACCGATCGCCCGGCCGCTGCCGAGGGCCGGGATCCAGCGGTCTTTCTGTACCTGCGAACCCCACTGGAGGATGGGAAACATGACCAGCGACGTCTGAACCGAAACGAAGGAACGTAGGCCCGAATCGCCGCGCTCGAGTTCCTGATTGATGAGGCCGTAGGCGACCGAGTCGAGACCTGGCAGGCCGTACTCGGCGTATGGCGCGCCGAGCAGATCGAGCTGTGCCATCTCGGGGACCAGCTCGGTCGGAAACCGGCTCTCCCAGGCCCAGTCCTCGACCCGCGGCAGGACCCTGTCCGTCACCCACTCGCGCACGGAGTCTCGCACCATGCGCTCCTCGTCGGAAAGCAACGAGTCCACCTGGTAGAGATCGAAATCGGAGAAGTCACGCATTGAAGGCTCCCGGGGAGTGCAACGCCTCGCTGAGGTACCATCGGGGTATGAGAGTCCCATGGCCGCTGGTCGCCGGATGGTACCACGCGGGACTGATGGCGGCGCTGCCGTGGGTCGCCAGGTGGCGCCCGAACTGGGCGCCGTTGATCGTCGCCGGCGTCGCTCTCGCCCACCTGACCGTCCGCCGGACGCGCGCCGCGGAGCCCTGGTCGAGCGTGTTCGTTGCGCTGTCGGCGTCGGTATTCGTGCTGTCGGCGTCCGGCTGGCGAGGCCCGATCGGGTTCTGGCTCGTCGTCGCCGGTGTCGTCGCCGCGGCTGCGAGGTGGTTGCCCCGCGCCGATGGCGGCCGGCCGGACGCGTCGGACTGCGTGGCGGCCGTCGGTTGGGCGGTTCCGTTCGCGGCGAAACCGGCCCTCGTCGGCGTCAACGCCGGAGGCTGGCTGGCGCCGGCCCTGCTGTTGGTGGCGGCGCGCCAGTTCGGGATCGTCGCGCGGGGCGCGCAGGGGCGGCGGCGGCGGTGGTTCGGTGCACCGCTGCGCGAGGTCCGCGGCACACTCAGTCTTCGCGGCGTGGTCGCCACCGAGAGTCGACTGCCGGCAACCGTTCCGCTCGATCTCGATCTCCGGGCCGGAGAGTCGCTGGCCGCTCTCTGTCACGATCCGATGGCCGCGCAGACGCTGGCCGACGTGCTGTCCGGCCGCAGCCGCCCGTTCCGAGGCGAGATTCTGGTCGACGGAGTGCCGCTCGTCGGCGACGACCGCCTGGTCGCAGTCGTGGCGCCCGGCGAGCCGTTCATCGTCGGAACGATCGACGACAACCTGGGTGCGCTGCGCGATGAGCCGCTGGACCGCTCGGCACTCGGTGCCGCGCGTGACGCCTGCGCTCTCGCGGAGGTCATCGACGCTCTCGACGGCCGCCCGTTGGCGGCCGACGGCTCGCCGCTGGAGCCGGCCCATCGCCTCCGGCTGATGGCGGCGCGGGTGTTGGTGTCGCATCACCGGTTGGTGGTGGTGGTCGACCCCGGCCCGTGGGTCGACGCGCGGGACGGCGAGCTGTGGCGGGCTGCGGTCGTCCGGGCGTCGGTGGGGCGCACCGCGATCTGGATCACGCCGGACCCCGACCTCGCCGCACGTGCCGATCATCGTTGCGAGTTCGTCGAGGGGGCGTTGCGGTCCCTCTGACCGCGCGCCGCGGGTGCACTGAGGTACGATGAAGAGACGGAGGTGGCCTCGATGGGGACATTCATGGGTGGCTCGGCACCGGCCATGGCAAACCAGGTCAGCGAGGGCTACACCCTGCTCACGGCGCAGCTGCTCAAGCGGCTGACACTCGACCAGATGCAGCAGCTCGAGTTCGAGCTCGACAAACGTCTCCGCGAGACCCGCGGAACCCAGCCCGATCTCAACGACCAGCAGGCGCTGCAGCTCCGCAACCGCCGGATCACCCGGATCGAGGGTCAGATTCGCGTGCTGCGACACACCATGCAACAGCGGCGGATGGGCCGGCTCTGACCGTGGGTCGGCTCGCGACACAGAGCTGGAGGTGAGTCGATCGGCGTTCCAGGTCCGGTGATCTGCGAGCAGGGTTGGGAGGCGCTGCGCGGCGACACGCTCCGCTGGCTGCTCGATCCGGTGCGGCCGAACGTCGGGTGGCGCGCCCTGATCGAGCTCATCGGTCGGCCGCCTGACAGCCCGGCGGTGCGGCGGGCCCGCGGCGGCGCCAACGCGGCGGAACCGGTGGCCAGCCTGCTGGCGGAGCTGCATCCCGACGGAACCTGGGCGACGGATGCCCGGACATGGTCGCGATACGCCGGGCCCGGCTGGCGCCTCATTGCCGCCGTCCGGTGGGGAGCCGACCCGGTGGACCCCAGGTTGCACGCGGCGTCCGAGCGTCTGCTTCAGGAAGTGCCGGGGACCGGTGGCCTCGCGCGTCGGCCGGGTGCCCGACCCGATCCCCGGCTGACCGCCCGGACGCTGCACGCCATGGTGGCGCTCGGTTGGAAGCACCACGCGAGGGTCCAGGAGTGGCTGGCGTGGTTCGGTGCGATGGGCGGGTGGGAGCGCGATCCGGTCGTGGCGGTTGCCGTGCTCGCCGCGAGCCGCGGCGGCGTGCGGCCGGCGCTGGTCGATCGGGCGGTCCGCGGGCTCGGAGCACGCCTCGCGTCGGATCGAGCTGGAGCGCTCGCACGGCTCGGTCACCCGAACCTGCTGCGGACCGACCTCGCGGAGGTCTTCGCTGCGCTCGCCGTGGCCGGCGTCGTTTGGCGAGACGAGTGGCGGCCTGGATTGGTGCGACTGCAGCGTCTTCAAGACGATGGGGGACGGTGGGCGAGACGAGTTTCGGTGCCGGCAACGCTCGGTGTGCCGGAGCCGGAGCAGCCGTCGGGCTTCCTCACCCTCAGCGCGACGACTGCACTGCTGACTTACGCGGTCGACGCCGGCCTGCCGAGGTTGTTTCCGGCGAAGCCGCCCGGTGTGGGCGACTGACGTTCAGCTCGGTGCTCGGGGCTCCCGGTCGGTCCTCATGGTCGTGATCCGCAGGATCGACGCGACCAACAGAGTGCCACCCACCCACTGCCACGCCCCGAGTCGTGTCCCGTTGACAAGGTAGTCAAGCGTGACAGCGCTCAGCGGCAGACAGAGCTCGCAGATCGTCGCCACTGTGGCACGGATCCGGTTGAGGCCCCAGTAGTAGAGGAAGATCGCGCCGGACCCCGTGGTCAGCGCGATGATGAGGATGATGACCCAGTTGCCACTCGTCACCTCCGTGACCGGCAGGCCGACGCCCGTCACCACGGCGAAGGCGAGCGCGAGCACCGAGGTCAGGCCGTAGCGGGCGAATGTCGCGGTCAGAACGTCGACCCGGCCGAGCAGGAGCTTGCCAAGCACGGTCGCGGAGCCGAAGCTGGCCGCCGCGAGCACGGCCAGACCGGCGGCGGCGAGCGTCTCGGCTCCACCCGAGAGATCGGGGGCCGACAGGCCGAATGTCAGCAGGTACCCGCCGCTGACGGCGACCGCGGCCCAGCCGACGAAGCGGCCGCTGATCCTCTCTTTGAGCACGACGGCGGCGAGCAGGATCGCGAAGACGGGCTGCAGCTTCTGCAGCAGCACGACGACGCTGAGCTGTCGGAAACCGACCAGGAACAGCGCCTTGACGATGGCGACGGTCCCGACGAGGCCGCCGGTGAGCGCTACCGGGAGCAGCACGAGCCAGACGCGGCGGTCGAATCCAGCGATCCGGACCCAGCGCCGCCACAGCACCGGCTGCATGAGGCCGAACGGAACTGCGTGCAACAGAAACACGACGAAGACGACCGGCAGGTTGGCGAGCCGCGGTGTCAGCACGACGCCATCGAGGCCCCAGAGGGCGGCGGCGAAGCAGACGGCGAGCGCGCCGACGGAAGAGGCGGAGCGGGTCACGGGGGACATGGTACGCGAGGACGGTGAGAAGTGAGGAGGTCAGGAGTGGGGAGTTAGGGGTTAGGAGTTAGAAGTCAGGAGTCAGACGTGAGGAGATCCTGCGACGTTCTCATCTCCTCACAGCGGACGAAGGGAGCGCTGAACTCCTACAGCTCGACGCCCATCGGCTTGCGCAGTACGACGGCGAGCACCATGGTCAGCACGAAGAAGACCACCATCCAGGCGAAGCTCCATCGCCAGCTCCACCCGGCGAACGCCATCACGCCCTGCGGGTAGTCGATGCTGATGCGCCGGATGGCGCCGTTCACCGGCAACGGTGTTTCGGACGGCCACTCGAGCTGATCAACGAAACGCTTCGGCGGCCGCTCGGGCGACAATCGCACCACCCGGTCCGTGACCCGAACCGATTTCGTGACTGTCGTGCCACCGGTGGTGAAACCGAGCTCGTAGTCGCCGGGCGCCTCGGCGGCGAGCCGCCAGTTGAACTCGCCGAGCTCGCCGGCCCAGATCCCGGGTGTGTCGAGCCTGAGGCCGGCGGGAACGTCGACGCCGATGTCGGGCCGCTGAGCACCGTGTTCGGCCAGCTCGACACGCAGCAGAGCCGTGTCGCCGGGTTGGAGTCCCCGGAAGCCGTAGTACTGGTGGAGCTGGACCATGAGCAGCACCAGCGGTGGCAGAATGAAGATCATCGGCACCAGTGCGAGAGCCTGATAGCGGAGAACGTGGCCGAGGATCGCCCACTGGGCCCGAGCGATCGCTTGCAGGTCATCGTTGAACAGGCGGATCTCGAACAGCGATGCGGCGATCTGCCGTTTGACGTCCGCGATTCTCGACTGGTTGGATGTCTTGCCGAAGACCCACAGGGCGAAGATCGCCACCGGCACCGACCAGACGAGGACACCGACGATCGGCGGCAGATCCCGCATCGGCGTCTGCAGCCAGTCGATCACCCTGCCGAGCACGACGTTGACGGTCGTCATCGGTCCTCGACGTGCCCTACGACATGTAGCCGAGGCCCTGGAGGCGCTTCTTGATCTCCTCCTCGTCCTCGGCGTCTTCGAGCAGCGCGAGCTCCTTCTCGAGCGCGTGGGTGATGAACTCCTCAGGG